>JAZUGF010000090.1:0-1675 GCA_045641065.1 Paludibacteraceae bacterium
TTCATTATCTTTGCGAAAATTCCATAAAAACGTGATTATGAAATTTCCAATAGGTATACAGACATTTGAAAAGATAATTGAAGGCGGTTATGTCTATGTAGACAAAACTGATCTGGTATACAAATTAGTTTCCTCAGGAGAGTATTATTTCTTGAGCCGCCCGCGTCGTTTCGGCAAAAGTCTGCTTACCACAACGTTGGAGGCTTATTTCCTTGGCAGAAAGGAACTTTTCAAAGGTCTCGCTATCGATTCGCTGGAGACGGAATGGATTGAATATCCTGTTTTTCATTTGGATTTTTCAGGAGGTGACTATACAAAAGAGTCTGCGTTGCAAAATAGGTTAGGCTCTGTTTTGTCGCAATGGGAAACAAAATATGGCAAGGTAGAAAGCGAGAAAGAGGTTGGAGATCGTTTTTACGGTGTGATTTCCCGTGCCAAAGAACAAACAGGAAGAAAAGTTGTCATTCTTGTTGATGAGTATGACAAGCCCCTTACTGACGCTATTGGTTTGCCTGAGATTCAAGACAATAACCGAACTTTTCTCCAAAGTCTATATGGTATTTTCAAAAGAGGGGACAGACTTATCAAATTCACATTCCTGACTGGCGTCACTCGTTATGGCAAATTGGGCATCTTCAGTGCGGCAAATAACCTTGAAGATATCTCTATGAGCAAAAAATATGCGTCTATATGTGGAATATCAGAAAATGAGCTCCATACATATTTTGACGACGAGATTAAAGATTTTGCGGATGAGGAGAATGTTGGTGTCGAAGAAATGTATGGATTGCTCAAAAAGAAATATGATGGTTATCATTTCAATGAGAAATCAATAGACATATATAATCCGTTCAGCTTGCTCAATGCATTGAACGAGAAACAATTAAGAAACTATTGGTTTGCTACTGGCACGCCGACTTATTTGACAAAGATCTTAAAAAAGCAAAGTTATGATTTAACCACTTTCAATAAAGAGATTGTGTCGACTGCGGAAGGTATGGCGTCGTTTGGCAATGGAGAGGATAATATTGTTGCTGCGCTTTATCAAAGTGGATATTTGACAATCAAGAGTTATGAAGATGAAATCTACAAGTTGGGATTCCCCAATGAGGAGGTTGCCGATGGTTTTGTCCGCTATTTGGCGATTGAGTTTGCTGGGAAATCCATGAACGAATGGGATACAGACATTTATACACTGAAACAGCATATTCGTAACGACGACGTGGATTCGTTTATGACTCAGATGCAACAGATCATTAGTGAGGTTCCATTTGAAAGCGATAAAGTCAAACTTATAGAATCAAACTTCCGCAATCTTCTTTATTTGATGATCCGAGCAACTGGATACAATGTGACAGTGGAACGTCCCGTGTTGAGCGGACGCATCGACCTCTTCTTCGAAACAAACAATTGCATCTACATAATTGAATGCAAACGTGACGAGTCGGCGGAAGCCGCATTGTCTCAGATAGATGAAAAACGTTATGCGGAAAAAGTATCTTCCCACGACAAGAAGATTGTGAAGATAGGGGCGAATTTCAGCACGAAGGAGAGGAATTTGACGGAGTGGAAGGTGGGGAATTCATAAACCTATCATTTAAGCCACCCCATTCATTTCGCACCAAGTCCGCTGAACTAACCTGAAACATTAGACGCGAGATCTCGCATCTCTACA
>JAZUGF010000091.1:0-16255 GCA_045641065.1 Paludibacteraceae bacterium
CAGTTTAGGAACTGTATTTAGTGGTTTTGCTCAATTTGAGCATCGAATATCCTATACTTTTGGTTTTGTAAGTCGTGCTTACCAACAACAGAAAGAAAACCAATTAAAGCATCAAGAGTATGTATTTCCAGGTCCACGAGATCACGGAACATATTTATATACTGATGAACACTTGCATTGTTCTGCACCATTTGTATTTAATTTTCAGTACGATTGCTCAATATATAAACATATTGGGGTTGGTTTGTGTATGGGTTACGAAAGGCATAGGATGTTTCAGGAGGCAACTGTCATCAAGTCTGTTGGAGAGCAGACAACTCCTTTTGGGAACACATATACACAATGGTCGGCAGAATATCGATATGGAATCCTGAAAAGACATATATTGTATGTTATGCCAGAGGTGACTATTTATTGGTTTAAGAAAAGACATGTAGCCATGTATAGTAAAGGAGCGATTGGAGGTCGTTTCAATTTTGAAAAGAGAGATTTTGTTTTGCCAAATGTGCCTACAACGAATAGTGCTAACTTGTATTACCAGATTTCACCGGTAGCTATTGAAGTCGGAGGTCCTTATTGGAGAGGAAATATTGAGTTTGGATATGGAGCGCAGGGCTATTTCCAATATGGAGTCAGACACATTTTTAAGGGAAGGAAGACTTCTGATCAAAACTCTGTAGAAAACAACGTTGTAGAATGAAAAAGGTAATTATCATGGAGAAAGCAAAAAATAAATTCAATAGAACGTTAATAAAATTAACGACAGTAGTTGTTGCTATAATCACAATGTCAAGTTGTGATCCATATTATAATTATGAAGTTTATATAAAGAATACGACGTCGCAGACAATTACTTTCAGTGCTATAGAGAATCTTGATACATTTAATGTTGATATCGACACTTTAGATATGGATATTTTTGATGATTCATTATATTACTATAGGCATAGAGGAAGAAGTGCCACTTTGAGAAGTGGGGAGAGGGTACTTTTGCTAAAAGATGGAGGTCTTGGGTATATTGATTCTGAAGATATATCCTGGATCATGAAATCCCGTTATCCCAATGGAATCAAGATTAAGTTTGAGAATGGAGATTCCTTAGTATATTATCAGAGTGGGGAGGAAAAGGACTTCCATTCGCCTTACAATCAGAATTCATTTTTCAATGTAGATAAGGCAGATAATGAATTGGTTTCAGAATATGATGTATTGTACTAATTTTTTTCGGTCTTTGATGTTGTTAGTTTGATAAATTAGTTATATTTGCATTGTTTTTTGAAATATAGTAAAAGGAATTTTAATGAGTACACTTGAAGAAAAAGAGACTCTTACACAGCCTGAAAATGCGCAGGAGACTGTAGCATCTGATAATGTAATTGCTGAAAATGAGGTTGTTATGGCAGATGCAGAGGAGCACGAAGCTGTTGATTATTCTTCATTTAGTGAGGCGGAGCTAGTAGAAAAAGCCCGCACTTTGATAACAGAATGCAAGGGTAGTGTTAGCGCTATCAAGAGAGATATTGAAGATATAAAGAGTTGCTACTACAAGAGCTACAATCAAACTATAGATAAGATTAGAGGTGAGCAGGCAGAAGACGGTGAGAACGCTGAGCCTGTAGAACTTCCAGCTGATGAATTCAAGTCTGTATACGTTGTTTACCAGCGTAGAAAGAAAGAGGAGCAGGCTGCTAAGGAGGCTGAGATGGAGAAGAATCTTAAGGCCAAAGTCGCTCTAATTGAGAAACTTAAGGATTTAGCACAGAATTCACAGGACGCTCGTCAGGATTTCAACGCATGTCGTGAGATTCAGAATGAGTGGAAGAATATTGGTGCTGTACCTCCAGCAAAAGCAGAAGAGGTTAACGGCAACTATAAACTATGGATTGAGACATTCTACGACTCATTGAGTGCAGCTAACGAGTTGAGAGACTTAGATTTCCGCAAGAATTTGGAGGAGAAGATTTCCATCTGTGAGCTTGCAGAGAGTTTGGCTGAGAGCAAAGACGTCGTTGATTCATTCAGAAAATTGCAGTATTACCACGAAAGATGGAAAGAGATCGGTCCTGTTGCTCGCGAAAAACGTGAGGAGCTATGGGAGCGTTTCAAGGAGGCTACTGCAGTTGTAAACAAGAAGCACAGAGAGCATTTCGAGCAGATTCATGCTAAAGAAGAGCAGAATTTGGTTGAGAAGACTAAGCTTTGTGAGGAAGTTGAGAATGTAAAGGTAGAAAACGAGGATAGCTTTGATTGCTGGCAGAAAGTGACTGATTTAGTTGTTGCAAAGCAGGAGGAGTGGAGAAAGATCGGTTTCGCACCAAAGAAGGACAACGATAAGATCTACGAGAGATTCCGTGCAGCTTGTGACAAGTTCTTCGTTGCTAAGAACGAGTTCTACAAGAAGATGAAGGACATTCAGTCGGAGAACATGAAGAAGAAGGTTGCTTTGTGTGAGTTGGCTGAGTCGTTGAAGGATAGCAAGGAGTGGAAGGAGACAACTAATAAGTTCGTTGAGATTCAGAAGGAATGGAAGACAATTGGTCCAGTTCCACGTAAGAGTTCAGATGCTATCTGGAAGAGATTCTTGGCAGCATGCGACTATTTCTTTGAGCAGAAAGAGGCTGATTTTGCAAACAGAAAGTCAGAGGAGACAGTCAATTTAGAGAAGAAGAAAGAGTTGATTGAAAGAATCAAGGGACTTCAGATTGAGGGTAATGACAATGCATTCGCTGATTTCAAGAAGCTTCTAGCTGAGTGGAATTCTATTGGTCACGTACCATTCAAGGAAAAAGATAATATATACAAGAAATACAAGGCTACAATTGATGAGGTTTTTGACAAGTTGAACAAAGACCGCAGCATCAACAGATTGGATTTCTTCAAGACAAATATTGAGACTTTGGCAAGCCAGGGTATGGCAAAGGTTAACAACGAGCGCAAGAGATTGCAGAAGTTGGTAGAGAACTTTACATCTGAGATTGCTACAGCTGAGAATAATATTGGTTTCTTCTCAAAATCTTCAAAAGATGCATCATCACCATTGCTTGATGGAATGAAGAAGAAGATTGCAAAATTGAAAGATGAGAGAAACCTATTGTTGGAGAAGATCAGATTGATCGACGAGACAACAGAAGAGAAAAACTAAAAGAAAAAATTTACTATTGGGGTAGCGGTTTGCTACTCCATAGTAAACCCCATAATTAACTAAATAAAGGACAGTATTAATTAAAAGTTTTAACAAATGAAACCATTTGATGACGACATGCAACAAGATTTCGAGAGAAATTCCGGTGCAGAGCAGCGTGAAAGAAGAAGTTTTAACCCTAATTTCACCGCAGACAACCATTTGAAGCGTACACCAAGAAGAAGAGTAGGTGATACACGCGTTCCAGTAGGCGAGCAGAACAGAGGTGGCTACAACCGTGGCTACAACAACGAAGGTGGTTACAACAATAACCGTGGCTACAACCGTGACAATAACGGTGAGGGCGGTTACAACAACAACGGTGGCGGTTACAATCGTGGTGGCTACAACAATAACCGTGGTGGTTATAACAATAATCGTGGTTACAACAACAACCGTGGCTATAACAACCGTGATAACGGCGATGGTGGTTACAATGGTGGCTACAACCGCGATAACAACGGAGAAGGTGGCTACAATAACAACGAAGGCGGTTACAACAACAACCGTGGCGGTTACAACAATAACCGTGGTGGTTATAACAATAATCGTGGTGGTTATAACAACAACCGTGGTGGTTATAACAACAATCGTGGCGGTGGCTACAACAACAACCGTGGTGGCGGGTTTAACAACAATCGTGGTGGCGGACGTCCACAGCAGAATCGTAAACCAGGCAACAACGGACATCGTCAGATTGAGTACAAATCTGTAATGGTGGATCCAAATGAGGATATTCGTTTGAACAAGTACCTTGCTAACGCAGGTGTTTGCTCACGTCGTGAGGCTGATGAGTTGATCCAGGCTGGTGCTGTATCAGTAAACGGTACGCCAATCACAGAGTTGGGAACAAAGATCAAGCGTGGCGACAAGGTGTTAATTGGTGATCAGCTAGTTGCTCCAGATAAGTTGGTTTACATCCTTTTGAACAAGCCAAAGGGTTGCGTTACATCTACAGATGATCCAAACGCAAAGCTTACAGTTATGAAGCTTGTTGAGAGAGCTTGTAAGGAGCGTATCTACCCAGTAGGACGTCTTGATAAGCCAACTACAGGTGTTCTTCTATTGACTAACGATGGTGACTTGGCATCTAAGTTGACTCACCCAATGTATAACAAGAAGAAGATCTATCAGGTAACTCTAAACAAGGAGCTTACAGATGAGGATTTGGCTACAATCGCTGGTGGTGTTGATTTGGAGGATGGTCCAATCAAGCCAGATGAGATCAGCTTCGTAGACGATGCAGATCACAAGAAGGTAGGTATCGAGATCCACTCAGGTAGAAACCGTATCGTTCGTCGTATTTTCGACAAGCTTGGCTACCGTGTAATGCGTCTTGACCGTGTATTCTTCGCAGGTCTTACTAAGAAGGGCTTGAAGAGAGGCGAGTGGAGATTCCTTACAGAGAAGGAAGTTAGCATGCTAAGAATGGGTGCATTCGAATAATTGATGAAAATCAATTAAGCTCAATAAAAGGGCTGTCAAGGATTTCTTTGACAGCCTTTATTTTTTACGAAGACGATAACGAAGACGAAAACCCTAACGATAAATTAAGGGGATTAAAATGAGGATTGTTAAGGGCGGAACGCCCTAATCTTCTCCAACGCGAGCCCATAGGGCGAGCGACTGAAACATCATAATTTAAGAACTTTTTTAGATTGCAATTCCATGAAACACAAAATAATATTATCTATAATCTCAGCGTTTATGCTCAACATTGCTTCGGCAGTGAGCTATAAATCAGCTGAAACAGACGCATATATCGCCAAATACAAACAAACTGCGATAGAGCAGATGAAACAATATAAAATTCCGGCAAGTATCACGTTGGCTCAGGGAATTTTGGAAAGTGGAAGCGGTAGGAGTGACCTTGCGGTCAAAGCCAACAACCATTTCGGAATCAAGTGTACAAACGATTATAAAGGCAAGACATATTATAAAAAAGATGATAAGCGACGCGATTGTTTTAGAGTTTATGCCAATGCTTCAGAGAGTTTCGTGGATCATTCGTTGTTTTTGCTTCGTCCACATTACGCGTCGCTATTCAAATTGAAAATCACCGATTATAAGGGATGGGCGAATGGCTTGAAGAAATGTGGTTACGCTACAAATCCAAAGTATCCATCATTGTTGATTGAGGTTATCGAGCAGAATCAGTTGTATGTATACGACAACGCTAATTATCAGGATAATAGCAAAAAAGACGACGGAAAGAAGGATAATGTAGTTCCAGACAAAGATAGAAGACGTGGAAGTCGTGAAGAAGAGGTGAATCCAGAGAAGGATAGGAAAGCGGACAATGTTGATATTCGTAAGGGAGACAACCGTGTGGAGATCAACGGAGTCAGATGCGTACAAATCAAGCCTGGAGACACATTCTATTCGTTGTCGAAGAAATATGAAATGTCGGTGGATAAACTAAAGACGTTGAATGATTTCCCGTCGAATTACACATTAAAAGTAGGCGAGTACGTGTTCTTGAAACGTAAGAGAAGAAGCTATAGAGCACTTGATTATCATGTAGTTGAACCAGGTGAGACAATGTTATCAATCTCGCAATATTATGGAGTTCAGCTTGATCATTTGAAGAAGCACAACAAGAAGATATCTGGTGAACCAAGAGTCGGAACCAGAGTATTGTTGCACTAAAATTGAGGATTGTTAAAAGCCAAATAAAAATAGCGACGTTGCTAACCAGCAGCGTCGCTATATATTTAGATTATCTTATGTGATTACTTATCACTCGAATAGTCGGACTAATGCATTGGCATCTTTGATGTTGTTGCCTGCAAGTTCCTCAAGCACCGCATCTTTTTCGCCGCTGTTCAAAATACTGTCACAAAGTCTTGCAAACGACTCTTGTGAATTGCTGAGACGGACAAATGTGTCCCAAATCTCTTGAGCTGTCATAAATCTTTCCATACCTAAATTATTTTGGTTAGACATTCATACAATTCAAATTTATTAAATATCAAATTATATTATCCAGAAAAATCATGTTTTATGACGCATAACATATATATGAACTGAATTTTGAAATCTGACGAAGATTTTTCTGATAAAACCTAAATTTTTAATTTTTAAGAAACACGAATTATCATGAATTCATCACAAATTATTCAAAAATTCAAATTTTAGAATCATGCCTCATTTTTTGATTTTACAAATCTCAAATCTTGATTTCCTTTAAAATCAAATCCTCATGAAATAAATATATTCAGTTTTATAATTTAGGCTTAAATATTACAAACTCATGAATTTCAAATTGACTTAAAAAACTGATTGACTGGTCTATAGCTTCAAAAATCTGCATTTGCCTATAATTAATATTATGTTTAATTTTGATTTGCGAGATTGTTCTCCATTTTTAGTAATCCATTCCTCATCAGCTCATAGAATTTATCGATTCTTTCTAATGCGTAATTTATTGCTTTGCCTAAATTATCCTCGATAAATTTCGGATCGCTCGCCTTTTCAAGAAGCCAAATCTTAAACCTGTCTAACATCGGCTTCAATTCAAGTCGCCTTACCTTTTCGATCTCCATTTTGGTAAGTTTCTTATCCCTCATCTCTTTTTCCAATCCAAACATTCTATTTATATGTTCTAATCCTTCTTCGGCTATATTTGAATTGCTTTGGATCGCATCAAAGAATTTCCTTCTTATATGGCTCATGCATGGAATTTGTACTATATCCTTTCCAATTCTCTCTCCAGCGTTTGTATATGCGTTATATCCATCAGTCTGGATGTATTTACCTTTGAATTCCTTTAGCTGCTCGTCAAGAACGTCATGACCTCTTGATCCGTCTGTCGATGTGAAAAACATCATCTTATATTTAGGACTGACAAATCCCCAATCATAACCTTTCCTGCAGCAATGTTTTTCTTTGTCGACCACATTTTGCACAGTCTCGTCTATATGGCATCTGTAGTCTGACAATACCCTCTCCCTTATGGCTTCGTATATTCCGTCGAGTGCATCAGCAGCTGCTACAGAATAGTCGAAAAGTGTTGTCTTTGCCAGTTTGATTTTGCTTCCGTCCAACATGACCAATTGTCGCTCAAATGGCATATGCAGATGATATTTGTAGCTTAGAAATCCTCCTGCAAGAGAAGCTGAAAGATGCCTTTTCTCGAATCCTTCCGGCACATCGGGAAGCGGTGGGATAATTAAATGTCCATCCTTTTCGTAAACATATCTGACTATCTCTTCTTTTTCGATATGAGCAGGAACGAAGTTGAAATGATACGATATCAGTTTCTTTACAAATCGTGCCCCTTTCATCTCTTCCTCAGATGGCTTGATTGTAATAGTCTTGGTAGGTTTGATTGAATCGTAATCACGACGGGCAGGACTCTTGTACGATTTTTGTTTAGCAGGGACATTTTCATCGGAAAGATTATTACATCCTACTCCCCCATTCCCTTTGTTGTTGTCATCTTTTTTGATGTTTTGAGATTTCTCACTCTTGACACCATAAAGAGAACGTTGCATAGTCGCAATCTGATCATTCAATTTTGCGACTGTGCTCTCCAAGTTGGAAATAGTATGTTGCAACTCATTGTTTTGCTCTAAAATGACACTGATCATTTCGTCTTTCCCCTCAATTTGTTTGAGGAGAGCAGCTATCATATCAAGCAAATCCTGGTTGCTGTTTTCTGTCCTTTTCATACTTTAAAATTACTAAAAATTAAGCAGTTATGCAAATATATTTAATTAAAAATCAGGTGCTTATATCATTTTTTTATTGCTTTTTTTAGGACTTTTAAAAAAGATTTTTCGATATTCTATCTCTTGTAGAGACCATATTTATCAGATTCTACATAATAGTCTGAATAAAAGATTATCTTTGCAGATATAAATCATACATCGTAGAAATAATTAATATGAAAAGACAAATTCTATCTGCATTAGGAATCACAATATTAGGAGTGGCATCCTACGCTTCTACATTCATGGAGGTTAAGACCAAAGATGGAGAGATCGTGAAATTCGACGTGAATGATGTGGATGAGGTGGTGTTCGAGGATGAGACCACTCCCCTCGACACTACTCCATCATCAGACCATGAATATGTGGATTTAGGTCTCCCTTCTGGCACACTATGGGCCACATGCAACGTGGGAGCCACAAAGCCAGAGGAATTTGGCGACTATTTCGCATGGGGCGAGACAGAGCCGAAGGATGAGTACGGCTGGAGCACATACAAATGGGGAGATGAAATTGCAAAGTATAATTCCAAAGATGGATTGTCAACACTTCTTCCCGAGGATGACGCTGCGACAGCCAACTGGGGCTCAGAGTGGAGGATGCCGACTATCAAGGAGCAGAGAGAGCTAGTAGAGGAGTGTCAATACCAAATGACGGAGGTCAACGGCGTGTACGGAGCGAAATTCACAGGAAAGAACGGCAACTCTGTCTTTTTCCCTGACGCGGGCGACCGCTACGGTTCGTCTGCCAGCAATGTGGGCAACCTCGGCAACTACTGGTCATCTTCGCTCGACGAGGAGGACGAGAGCTACGCTCGCCGCTTGGGCTTCATCGAGGGGTACGTCTACTGTGGCAGCTACTACGTCCGTAACGCTGGGTTTAGTGTTCGTGCGGTGCGCGTTCAGAAATAATATTTTAGATAATGAGGAAATAAAGCAAAAATAAATCCCCGGAAGCCAGATACGACTTTCGGGGGATTTTTTCTCTACTCCACTCTCTTATGTGGAAATCATTTTTGTATGTTGTCAAGCCACTGAAAGATAGTTTTGTAGGTGTTGTCCCTTGGCTCTTTTTCAGAAAGAATTAGGTCGTGTTTTCCATCCTTGATTATGACGGGAGTAACGTTTTTACCTAATTTTTTGCCATATTTTTGAATTTCTTTGGCATCCAACACAACATCTGCATATCTTTCCACCTCTCTCCATTCATCAGTCTCATCTGCGGATTTGTCGCTGCTCATAAGAAGGATTGGACATTTGATGTCTGTATGTCGGTGGAGTTTGATCTGACCACGGTTGATGGCGTGTACCCATCCCGATCGTTTTGGATGTCCTTTCGGCTTCTTAAATTCAGTGTTGTACTCCCACTCTCCATGATATTCTTTAAGCAGGCTTTGTGCATAACCGCCAGGAACCTTAGATTCACTTTGCATCTTGATCCTTTTGAATGGTATACCTATGAAGCTGACTATAGGAATAACGATTCCCTCCATCATAGGTCCAAAATTCCAGTCTAAGAATGGACTGTTTAGGATCAAACCGTCTACATTGGCTTGATTTTGGCCGGTATAAAGAGAAGAGGTAAGTCCACCTGTAGAGTGGCCCATGAGATAAATATTCTCGTTGCCTTCCTGGCGTGCTATAGCGATGGCACTGTCGATGTCAGCAAAGTATTCATCCATCTTTTTGCAGAAAAATGCATCTTGGTGTGGAAGGATGGAGCGTCCATATTTACGAAGGTCGACGGCATAGAAATTGAATCCGTGTGCATTAGCACTGTCTCCAAAAGCACTTTGGAAGAAATAGTCGTTGTAGCCATGTACGTAGACAATCGCTTTTTTCACATTGGCTGTAGTTTTTTTGATGACGGTGCAAACCACCTTTCCGTCATAGTCGTCTGGTTGTTCAACAGTGCGGCTCATGTAGCCGTTACCCATTGCGTCGTTTTGAAATTGGGCGTGTGCATTAATTGAATAGAAGACTAAAATCAAAACAATTCTGAATATCTTCAAAATATTTTTTATCATTTTTCAAAATCTTTAGTAACGCAAAGATAACAATTATTTGTCATTAAAAGAATAAAGACGCGATTGCTCGCGTCTTCAGTAAACAAATAAAACAAATCAACATGCAGCGGATAAATCTCCACCCATAAGATTGATTGCATTAGAGAATGAATTCTGAGTTGATGTGTCTAATCTGTTGACGTCACAAGAAACCAATTCAAGTTTGATCTTCAAACATGTTTCGTCGTCGCCATTATTGTATGCGGATATGTAGTTGTCAATACAATTGGCTAAGTATTTTTTCATTTCAAGAGTCTCTTCAATTGCTTGCTGGATAGCACCGTCTGCCCACTCAAGAAATCTTTTGATTCGTTTTTGGGCTAACGGATAGAAATCAATGTCCTTGATTTCTGAGATTGCATTGTAGATCTCCTTACATTTTTCAATGCCTCCATTAGCTATCTCAAAATCAAAAGCATTCATAAGTCTGCGTACGTTGGCAAACATAGAAAGCTTGATATAATCGTCTTTTTCAAGACATTTGTACTTATCAAGATCCGATAAGTCATTCTTCATTATAGCGAGTTTAAGCACCACATTTCTGCAGCTGTTCATGATATACTCCACCTTTTCTTCTTCAGTCTCATCAAACGACTCTCTGTTAGTCAATTCGATCATCTCTTCATAAATCTCGATCATCTTGTCCAAATCTGTTGATTTGTAGTTATGAAGAAACATGTTGTGCAAATTCTGTAGCTTTTCATAGTTTCCTTCTGGAATTATTGTATTGTCTGACATGTTATTCAATACTTTAAGCACGTATTCAGCATGACTCATATGGTCTTTGAATACGAATTCATCAGGGCGACTTGTCACATGCCAACCTCCACAGATTGGACAATAATAGCTTCGGATTGGAGCGTAACCGTTCTGCTCACGGATATCGTCAGCATTATACTTGATGAAGTTATCTGCTGCCTTTTCCGACTCAAATAAAACTTTGTTTTTTCTCGACGCGGGGCAATATATACGATTGTTCATCGCTGATTTTCTGACGTTGCCGGCAATGTGGTATAGATGGTCTTTGTAGGTGTAGTACTGCCCTACTTCACCATACCATTTTGAATGACTCTTGTAGTCATCACGATTTGGGCAAAGACGTTTGTGATCGTTCTTCACCTTCTTGAATCTCTTGTACTGCTTACAGTCGTAGTCTTCGTTTAGTTTCTCTTGCCAGTAAGCATACTCTGAAGACGAATGTAGGATTTCTGTGTTTCTCTTCTGCATTTCACGAATCTTAACCTGCTTTAGAAGACCGATAATTGAAAATAAGTTCTGTTCCATAATTAATGAGATTAAAAGTTATACTTTGTGTTTATTTACTGCAAATTTAGGTTATGGGTGTGCCAAACTGAGGCATAGGATTAAAAGAAATGCAAAATTCTAAATGAAAAATGCTAAATTCCCAGAGAATGCCTCATCTCTGGGAATTTTGATAAATGATTTACTAATGGGATGTTAAAGTTATGCTGTCTCAAGATTTGTAAAGATAAATTTTATCTTTAATGTGTCTCGTTCCACAGGCGTTGCACCCCAAATCACACCACATGGTGAAGTTAAGTTTGAAATTGCATTGATGATATTTTCTACCTCGTCAATAGTAAGTTCATCATTTGCAGGATATTCGATACGTATAATAATATTTGCAATATTATTGATGTCGAAACTATCAGTCGCATTGAAAAAAGAGTTGATATCGTTTATGATTTTGTCAGTTCTGTCACTACCCGATGCTTCATTGCTTTCAAGTAATAATGCGTTGAATGCTCCAAGCATAATTAAATGGATATCATATTCATCCATAGGAGTATATCCGTCTGGAATACTAAAATCTTTTACGATCTCCTCTATGAATTCCATAGAAGGATTAAGAATGAATTGATTTTTCATAATTCATAATCTTGGTTGGTTAATACTAAATTTAGTTCTTTGTTTTGTCTTACGACGTCGCAAAGATATTATCAATAATTGGAATTTAGGTTATCGTTTTCATATTTTTGTCATAAGTATTGCGTATGTCTTTGTATTGTAATTTATTATTGTTTGTATCTTGTCGTGGTTAGGTCATAGCCAAATGCACCACGATCGAATTTGATTTCGACATTTTCTCCTATCGCATGGATTTCATCTTTATTGTATCGGAAATTCATTTTTTGTGTGTGGCCATTAGGACGCTTAACATACAATATATAATCAGAAAAATGTAACATATTATCATCTATCTTATGTACTTTCAATACTGTGCATTGTTCTTTTTTTTGTTTGTCCAGTTTGCAATTATTATAAAATGTCAAACAAAATCCGACAAGAGCAAATGTAGACAAAGAATAGATTAAGATTCGATGAAGTAGACAATCTGCCCATAGTTTGATATCTTCGAATGTATACTTGTCTCTAAGCTTTTTATACTCTAAATAAGACACTCCTGAAGTTAATGCAATAGGGATTAAAATAAGTGCAGTGCATAGAGGTATGGAACAGCTCATGAGTTCTTCAAACTCTTCATGTATTACAGTATATGGCAATAACATGAGTACTCCAACTATAATAAAAGGCCATTTGTAGCTTAGTCTTTTAGTTGTTCCTGACGCGAGGTCCATCTCTTCTTGCGATTGACCAAATAATTCAACATCTCGCATATGATTCTGTCTGTAGATTTCCATATCAGTCAAACCTTGGAAATTGTGAAGCCGGCTAATACTTTTGACTTTTATACCATCAATATGTTGTTGCAAAACGGTCGATATCACATCGCGTTCTTCCCAATATTTATATTCTTTTTCGGATATCTCCCCTTTAATTTGTCTGTTTGTATAATCGTAGAAATGAGCATAGTAAAAATGGCTCATATGATTTTTTGAGTGTTTGGTAACGTGCTCAAGTTTAATTACTTTGGCGGTATATTTTAATGTGGGGTTTGCAAAGATTGTGTAATCAAGAATTCTGATGCTTAAACAATGTATTAAGAATATCGAAAATGATATGAACAAGGAATACAACCCAAAAGTAACTATGATGTCAACTAAAAAACGTTCGGAGAAAAAGGTTGTTTTCAGTGCCAGATATAATCCCAATATTCCAATGATGCTCGCACCTAATATTGCGGGAAATTTGCTGTATATTCTATCTTTTCTGCAGCTAGTATAATGCCAGTTGAAGACCATAGTGAAATAGAATAAACTCAATACACCTTTTGTCATAGTTGCATTCTGCTCATCTATATGAGTTCTTGTATTATAGATATTGAAATACGCAAGTAGTACGATTATAACAATCATTACTACTGTCAAAAATTTAGAATATTTCTCTACTTTATCTTTATTTTGGATGCATTTTTCCTGCATCTCTTCGAATGTCATCATAAATGTCATATTTTATTCCACAAATGTAACAATTTATATTATCAATTGCCCCATGGCCAAACCATCTTTTCTAAGAAATCATCAGCGGAAACCAACGCTATGGCTTGATCCTCCTCCACAAAAAGATTGCATTTTTCATTCAGTGGAGATTCTCCTGGATAGACAAATGCAAAGGTGTCGCGATTATAGTCGATTGCTTTTCCGATATAGAGCCCTGCCCCATTTCCATTTTTTGCTTGTGCGACGACGACGGCATCCGACATTCCTACAATGATTCGATTCCTCTGTTCGTAGATTCTATCCCCATAGCCGAATTTGAATGGATTTTCTGTGACGACGCACGATGCCATATTTATCCTTTTTTCGACATTGAAATCATAACGGTGGGCGAATCCGTGAGGAAGGACGCAAACGGTGTAAAAACCGAGTTTTTGTGCGTGATTTAGTACCATCCCGTCGACGCCGGGAGCCATACCTGCCACAATGATGAAATCCTTCTTGTATGGAGATAGCGTCTCAAGCAATTCGCACACGCGTCGTTCCGCCATTTTATCTGCTTTCCTTGTGCCGACGATTGATACTGCGAATCGACGGTTGGCATCTAATTCACCTCTGTGGAAAAGCGCAAGTGGATAGTCGGGACAGTTGCGTAATCTGAACGGAAATGCGTGATTGTTGGCGAATGTTGATATAATGTTATACTTTGCCATTAATTCGCACTCGATATCGGCATTTTTGATAGCATTTTGCAGACCACCTCTATCCACCTTAAAGGGGGGAGTTAGAGAACTTTCCATAAAAATAGCTTCAGCACTACCCTTCTCTTCCAATAATTTAATTTTATGATACGGAGTTAGTCCTTCCAATAATGAAAGGGCAAGCATGTAAAAATGTTCGTCTGTATAATCCATTTTTGTACTGTTGACAGTTTAGAATAATTACTTTACTTATGGCAATTATATACGAGTTGTCCAACACACGCTTTTTCTTTATACGCTCGCCCTCCGGGCTCGCGTTGGGTGGTGAGTTAGGGCGTTCCGCCCTTAACAATCCTCAGTTTTGGACAACTGCTATATAATCTCCTTACTTATTTATGAACAAATAAAAATATTCCAAAAATATGAGAGTTGAAGATATATAGAATAGGCATCGTGGAAGAAGATAATCCAACCATAGTTTCAGATCTTCTAATGTGTATTTTTCTTTTATATGTTTATATTCATTAAACGAAGTGAAGAGTGTTATTGAGATGGCAATCAGCAAACATATAATATTCAAGTCTGATTTGATAATCGGATTTTTTAATGGACTAAATATAGCGAATATTAGATCAGCACCCGATATAACAAAGAAAATTGTTTTATGGCTCAAAATTTTTGATTCTCCTGCTGCTTCATCCATTTCTTCTTGTGACATACCAAATAATTCCACATCTTTTTCGTGTTGTAGTTTGTCAAGTTCCAAATCTGTCAAACCTTCAAAATTATTTGGACGCCATACATTTTTGCATACAATCTCACCGTCAATTCTTGGAACTAACACTGTTTGGATTATGTCTCCTTCTTTCCAACGTTTATATTGAATATCTGTAATTTCGATTTTTAAGAATCTATTTCTAAGAACATAGAAATAGACATAATAATAATGCTCTGTTCTGTGTTTGGTATTAAATTTTTCATGTTCCAATCGAATGATTTTTGACGAATAATTCAGTTTGGGATTATCAAAAACAGCAACGTCTAGAAAATTGACACTGAAGCAATGCAAACAATATATCGCTAACCATACTATTAATGGAACTATACAAACTAGAAAAAATGAAGACATATTAAGGCTTAATTCTTCGTTTATTGCAATTTTATAAATAATTATGGATGATGCGATTAATCCCCAAATGGCAGGAATTCTACTGAATATTCTGTCATTTGTAGTTTTAGACATTAATATATTGATTATTGCAATAACCAGAAATATTCCGCTTACGATTTTACCCCACAAATAAAAATACGATATTAATGGTAGAATAATAATCAATCCTACCGTCAATAATTTAGAGTATTTTTCTACCTTATCTTTATTTTGGACGCATTTCTCCTGAAATTCTTCAAATGACATCATAGTTTTTAGACTTTTGATATTAAGCAAATTGAGATTCACTCAACTCTTTAGCAAATTCATGTATTGAATTGGCAACTTTATCTATAGTTTGTTTACTTGGTTTCCTTTTACCTGATGCGTAATGCCAAAGTTGCTTTTGATTGATTCCTGTAAGATTTTCTAATGCAGCTTTACCCAATACAGAGGAATAAGCGTTCAGAAATGAACACAAATCATATTTGTAAACCAACTGAAACTCACACTTCAATATATCAGGAATCTCAAGTTCCATTTCCTTACTTGCCTCAATATATAAATCAATAGCTTCCTTTACAGAGTCTTTGATTTCTTTAATGTTCTTTCCTGTTACAGCAATCCCATCTATATTTCTAACGTAAGCAGACAAATTATTGTCCGAAAATTCTACGATTACTACTAATTTTGTTTCCATAAGATCGATTTATTGATTTATTTTCTTATTGCTCTTAGAATACTTTGCTCTGTACCTTTGGGAATGTCATCACTTAGTTTTCCTGGCACCACAACTATTCCCTTTCCTTTCTTGAAGTATATGCGATGATCTCCTTTGGTTCTCATATACATTCATTCCTCATCTTCTAAGATTTTAATGATTTCTTTAACTTTCATACAAAGATAACTATTTTTCTACTGCTACAAAAAATATAAGCAATTATATACGAGTTGCCCAACACGCTTTTTTTATACGCTCGTCCTACTCTAAGTTTGCAGTGTGATTGATTTTTGCAAAATGAGCAACGCGAAATTTTGCAAAAATCAACAAGTCAAACAAGTGAATTTGCAGATGACAACGACAAGT
>JAZUGF010000092.1:0-6308 GCA_045641065.1 Paludibacteraceae bacterium
GATCAAAGAGAGGTAAAGGTGAAAACTTACAAAAAAGAAGATCATTGCAGCCCTAGGGCTGCAATGATCTTCTAAAAAGTTTTAACTTTGTCCTAATAAAACTAAGTAAAAATCTGTAACGGTTATTTAGGACTAGTCAAATAAACAAATCCCGACTGCTATCGGATTGATAGGCAGCCGGGGGTTATATTTCTTGTTCAACTTACAAGAAAATCATATATCAACAATATATTGCTTGTCTTATAGGCATCAAATCGCAAAGCATGAATCGTGTCCTCAAACTTTCATTTTCGGAGACTCCGACATACTCTCGTTCTGTATTGATATCTGGAAAAGCAAATGAGAATCCATTGCGAATATAAAAATCTAACACTTTAGGTTTGTTGATGGCATCAACAATCACATAACGAGAAGCAACATTTTGATTTTCAACAACCAGCCACCATTTTATTTTTCTCATCAGTTCATCACCAATCCCTTTTCCTGCATAAAAGTCAAAAATAGTCAGCTGACCAATCATAACCGCAGGATAATGATCACGCTGCTTACCATAGGGAATCTTGCGATTTATTTTGTTTCTTGTCACTTTAGGAATCAGTTTTGTAGCGACGTTGGAGCAACTAACACAAAATCCGGCCACAGCTCGTTTCTGAGCAGTTCCATCCTCATTCTTTACATACTCATAGAAACAATATGTATGGCTAAGCATTTGAGAATCAGACAACACACTTTCTTCATTAAAGAATTTTTCTATTTTTGATTCTCGTCGACAATCAAGTCCAACTAACTCACTTTGTAATTCTTCTGTCAATTCATCAAAATGACATCTATCAAGGAAATTCATCTTAAACAAAAACATTCACTAAGTTATACTGATACTCATTTCTTTTCTTTCATTCGTTCTGCTCTGGCTGCTTTTCCTCTTTCGATACATTGCCTCATACCTTCTCCTGCAGCCTTCACATCAAATCCAGGATCTACATTGGCCATTTTTTCCTGCAGTTCGTAAAAATACTCAGCTGCACGACCTTCCAATACTGGTAAAGCTCTAAATTTATACATCTCTAATCCATTTAACCGTTACAAATAAAATTTTTCGAGAGCAAAAGTAAACATATTTTGATTAAAATACAATTCAATTAGACATTTAGAACTCTAAAAACTCTATAAAACAACCAATCCCCGAAAGCCAGTTGACTTTCGGGGATTTTATTTCTTGATTAGGGATTTATTATTGGTTTCTATTTGACGCTCGCCCTTACGGGCTCGCGTTTGTGGGTGGGTTAGGGCTTTCCGCCCTTAACAATCCTCTTTTATGACCACCTATTAAATAATTACCCTAATTCAAATTCTAATTAGTGCTCCAACCAGTTCTTGATCATCTGCTTTCCGTCAGGAGTAAGCACTGATTCTGGGTGGAACTGGATGCCTCTGATATCAAAGGTCTTGTGACGCAATGCCATTACCTGTCCTTCGCCAGATACTGCTGTGATCTCCAAATCAGCAGGGAATCCTTTCGCGTCGACTACCCATGAATGATATCTTCCGACGGGGATTCTCTTCTCCAATCCTGCAAACACATAGTCGTCAACTGTGATGTCGATGTCTGTCTGTACTCCGTGGAATACGTCTGATAGGTTTGTCAATGTTCCGCCGAAACTCTCACCGATTGCCTGGTGGCCAAGACATACACCAAGGATTGGTTTCTTGCCTTTGTACTCGGCAATGACGTTCATAAGTAGACCGGCTTCTGTTGGAATACCGGGGCCTGGACTCAATATGATTTTATCAAACTGCTGTAGATCTGGCAATTTGAACTGGTCGTTTCTATACACAGTAACGTCTGCACCAAGGGCTTTTACCAAGTGCGAGAGGTTGTATGTGAATGAATCGTAGTTGTCTATAATTACTATTTTCATATAATCTATATTTGAGGAGCGATCTTATTTTGTGTCGCTCGCCCTTACGGGCTCGTGATGGAGATGGGGCAAGGGCTATCGCCCTTTGCAATCCTTATAGCAAAATCTACGCTCCGTTTAATCGATCCAATTAAAGTGTCTCCGCGATTGTGATGGCACGACGCAATGCTCCTAACTTATTGTTAACCTCCTGCAACTCGTATTCCTCGTTACTCTTGGCAACAATACCACCACCTGCCTGGAACCATAGCTCACCTCCACGGCTCACGAATGTACGGATTGTGATCGCCTGGTTCAATGATTTGTTCAAACCAATGAATCCGATACATCCACCGTATGCTCCACGGTTGTGTGGCTCGTACTCTGAGATCAACTGCATGGCTCTTACCTTTGGTGCACCGGAAAGTGTTCCTGCTGGGAATGTGTCGATGAATGCCTTGATTGGATCAGCACCCTTATCAAGTGTACCACGCACACGGCTAACCAAGTGGATAACGTGGCTGTAGTACTGCATCTCCTTGTACTTCTCCACATATACATCGTGGCAGTTGCGAGACAAGTCGTTGCGAGCAAGGTCGACAAGCATCACATGTTCTGCATTCTCCTTTGGATCGTCGTGTAGATACTGAGCGTTCTTTGCATCCTGTGCAGCGTCGCCAGTACGCTTTGTTGTTCCTGCGATTGGATCGATATAAGCCTGGTCGCCTTCGATACGGCAGTGAGTCTCAGGACTTGATCCGAAGATTCTGAATCCACCGAAATCGAAATAGAATAGGTATGGAGATGGGTTGATGCTTCTCAACGCACGATACAACTTGAAGTCGTCTCCCTCATACTTCTGGATGAAACGTCTCGACAATACGATCTGGAATACATCTCCACGCAAACAGTGTGCGATACCTTTGCGGATATTAGCCTTGTGCTCCTCATCTGTCAACGGGCTTGTAGTCTCACCGATAGCGTGGAACTCATAGTTGCTGATCTTTCCACCTCGGATTGCAGTGCGTACTCTTTCGATCGCGCTCGTCTCTCCATCCTGAAGCATCTCGACAATCATCATCTCATTGTTGAAATCATTGAAAACGATGACGTAACGATACAAGATATAAAGCATATCAGGAGCGTCTGCCGACGGATTAACCTCATCCTTTACGTTGATATCCTCGAAGTAGCGGACAGCGTTGAATGATGTATAACCGTAAAGTCCACAATAGTTGGAATACTCGCCCTCGCATGAGATCTCCTTCAAGAAATCGTTGATGGCATGATCCGAACGGTAGGATTTGTCTACCGCATGTTCACGTCGACTGCCATCAGGGAATTTCATCAAACATTTTCCATGACTGATCGAAACGCTTGCGATTGGCTCCAAACCGATGAACGAGCGGTTGTTCTCGCCACCATGATAGTCGGAGCTCTCCATCAATGCACTCTGTGAATAAAGGTCGCGAACACGAAGATATGTCTCGACGGGAGTGTGCATATCTCCCAATAGAGTCACGACATTTGTCTTAAATTTAAACATAGCCTCAACCTTTAATTTTCTTGATTAGTGAGCTTACTGCATCCTCGATTGTAGGGTTTGCATCAAGTTCTTTGATAAACTGGCTACCAACGATAGCACCACGTGAATTATCAGCCGCAGCACGGAATGTCTCCTGGTTAGAAACTCCGAAGCCGACCAATGTTGGATTCTTCAAGTTCATGGCCTTGATACGCTTGAAATAATCCTGCTTGCTCTGTGCGAAACTGCTTTGAGCACCAGTTGTACCAGCGGAAGAAACCATATAAACGAAACCTGTGCTTGCCTCGTCGATCTGACGGATTCTCTCATCGCTTGTCTCAGGAGTGATCAAATGGATGAAGTCAAGACCATACTTCTCAACGATTGGACGATACTCAGCATTGTACTCGTCGACAGGAAGATCAGGAAGGATGATTCCGTCGATACCGATCTCTACAGCCTTCTTACATAGATTCTCAAAACCATACTGCAAAGCACAGTTGATATAACCCATGAAAATCAATGGAATATCTGTCACCTTACGGATATCCTTAATCTGCTCGAAAAGAAGTTTCTGAGAAATACCGTTCTTCAAAGCGATAGAGTTACTACGCTGAATCACAGGACCGTCAGCCAACGGATCTGAGAATGGAATACCGATCTCAATCATATCCACACCAGCATCAGACAAAGCCTTAATGATGCGTGGAGCAGAGTCTACTGTAGGATAACCTGATGAGAAGTAGACTGAAAATATATCTTTTTCCTTTTCCTGGAAAAGGCGTGAAATTCTTGTCATTGTAATTATTTGTTAAGATGTTTCAAATAAGTTTGCATATCCTTGTCACCACGTCCAGAGACAGTCAAGACAACGACATCATCTTTCTTAAACTTATCCTTCATTCTTGGAAGAAGAGCAAGAGCGTGAGCACTCTCAAGAGCAGGGATGATACCCTCAAGTTTAGTTAGCTCGAAAGCAGCGTCAAGAGCCTCCTGGTCTGTGATAGGAAGCACGTTGCTTCTTCCATCCTTGAACATCTGGCAATGCAATGGTCCGACACCTGGATAATCAAGTCCGGCAGAGATTGAATATGGTTCAATAATCTGACCATCCTCAGTCTGCATAACATACATCTTCGAACCGTGAAGGATACCAACAGTACCGATATTTAGCGACGCTGCAGTCTCACCAGTCTCGACGCCAAGACCTCCAGCCTCAGCAAGAACGATCTTAACTCTCTCGTCGCCTTTATAATGATAGATAGTACCAGCAGCGTTCGATCCACCACCGATGCAAGCCATCAAGTAGTCTGGATAATCTCTACCCTCTTTCTCCTTAATCTGCCACTTGATCTCCTCACTGATAACGCTCTGCATTCTAGCCACCATCTCAGGATATGGGTGAGGACCCATTGTACTACCGATGATGTAGAAAGTGTCGTGTGGATTAGTACACCAGTCACGGATAGCCTCGTTGCAGGCATCCTTCAATGTTTTGTTTCCACTCTGTACAGGGACGACTGTCGCACCCAACATCTTCATTCTCTCTACATTTGGCTTCTGACGCTCAACATCAGTTGCACCCATGTAGACAACGCAAGGAAGATTCATAAGAGCACAAGCAGTGGCAGTAGCCACACCATGCTGGCCAGCACCAGTCTCGCAGATGATACGAGTCTTACCCATCTTCTTAGCAAGAAGAATCTGACCAAGTGAGTTGTTGATCTTGTGAGCACCAGTGTGGTTAAGATCCTCACGCTTTAGATAGACCTTGCAACCATACTTCTCGCTCAAACGGCTTGCGTAGTAAAGTGGAGATGGACGGCCAACGTAATCCTTAAGAAGAGCGTGAAACTCCTCCTTGAAATCCTTGCTGTTCATAATCTCCTCATACTGAGCCTGAAGATCGTAAACCACCTTATGAAGAATCTCAGGAATGTAGCTTCCACCGAATTCTCCGTAGTAACCCTCTTTGCTTACTTCGTAATTATTCATATATGTAAATCTTTTTTATTTTTTCTAATCTGTTGAGACGTTTTTATCACGTCCGGATCATGAAAAAAGGCCGTCTCACCAGAAGTGAAACAGCCTTATGCCATATTTCAGTTACCTTTATACATAAACACAAAAAATCATCATCAGATTCGCGCCTTAATGAACCCGATAATGAACCGCAAAATCAATTATTTGCGTAAGCTTTTTGAGTAGGCGACTGCTTCACTTCTATTTATCTCTGAAGAAAGCCACCATCGCCAATATCTATGTATTCTTTGGTAATCCATAAATGTCAATGGTTTTATTGACTGCAAAATTAGATAAGTTTATGAAAATCACAAAATATTTGGAGATTTTTTAACATTATATCATTATAATCTCATTAAAAATGACAAAGACGAGTGCAATAAAAAGAATAGCAAAATCAAATCCGACATTGGTTGGCTTATGATACATATCGCGGTATGATTTTTTTGCTATATTTGCGACGTCGATTCAAGAGTTATGACAAGCGATCTTAAGCAGTGTTCCAATCTGAGATTCTTTTAGTAGGACGTCTATACAAAAGTGTCGAACCAATTTCCATTCAAGGTGTCAGGGGGCTTTTCTTGATCCTGCTGATGCGATATAGCTTAGTGTGGATTCTCTATTCGGGAAGTATGCTGGAGGAAAAACGGAGTATTGGATTCATTAAAGATTACGAGAACAATATTACACATAATTTTTTAACCCTAGAAGAAATTCTAAATATTAAGAAGCTGTTTAAATTTTAGTGGAAAATTTTGTTAAGGATCAAAAAGCAGAAGGCTAATTGAATCATTGCGACAGAAGACTCAGAGTAAAATTCGTAATCAATAGTTAGTCTTCTAAAATTTTCAAGCCATGCAAAC
>JAZUGF010000093.1:0-13497 GCA_045641065.1 Paludibacteraceae bacterium
CATCTACAACGAGAAGGTTCAGATGTACAGAATCGATTCAATCTACGATGTAAACAAGAATCCTATTTACGGAGTTGAGGGTAACAAGCAGACAATGCCTGGCAAGTACGAGGTTCTTGTTTCGTTGAAGGATACTAAGAATTATGAGTGGAGCAACGGAACAACTGATGTATTGTCTTACAACTTCGTGATCCGTGCTCAAGAGACTGAGTTGACTCCAGTTACTATTCCAAGTGTCGCTACTAAGGACTTCATTTACGATGGATATGCTAAGTCGTTGAAGATTGCAAGTAGTGAGTACTATACAGTTACTGGCAATAGAGGAGTTGATGCTGGTCGTTACACAGTGACATTGTCATTGACTAACCCAGACACTACAGTTTGGAGCGACGGTTCTGTTGATGACATTAAGATGACAATGACAATCAACAAGGCTCAGGTTGAAAAACCTGCAACTAACAATTCTGTATTTGTCTACAATGAGGAATACCAGACATATGAGGTTCCTGTTGAACATCGTGTGTTTGATGGTGATCTAATTCCACTTTACAACGTATCAAACAATGTAAAGAAGGAGGCTGGTAAATATGGTGTTAAGATTTCTTTGAACGATGCTAAGAACTATGAGTGGGAAGATGGTTCAATTGATGATTTGAACTACAACTTCACAATCAACAAGGCTCAGGTTGCAATTCCTGATGCTGACAACAGTAAGTTCACATACAACCGTCGCCAACAGACTTATAAGATTGAGGCAAATGATGCATATAAGGTGTCTGGAAACACACGTACAAATGCAGGCAACTATCTTGTAAGCGTTGCGTTGAATGACACTAAGAATTATATTTGGACTGATGGTACTGTTGATGTTCAGAAGTATAACTTCACAATTGAGAAAGCTCAGGTGGTTATCCCTGCTGCTGACAACACAGTATTCGTATATGATGGTTTCCAGAAGACATATAAGATTGTAGAAAGCACTCTTTACAATGTTACTGGTAATAAGCAGACATTGCCTGGAAAGTACGAAGTTCATGTCGCTCTTGCTGATATGATCAATTATGAGTGGAACGACGGTACAACAACTGAGTTGACTTATAATTTCGTAATCAGACATCAGGAGATTGAGAAGTCAGTGGTTTACATTCCAACAACTGAAACTAGAACATTTGTTTATGATGGACATGTTAAGTCACTTGATATCTATAATGATTACTCTGATTATTATTCAGTGACAGGAAATGAAGGTGTAAACGTAGGTAGATACACAGTAAGATTGTCGTTGAATGATCCAGATAAGACAGTATGGAGCGACGGTTCTACTGAGGATATCTTGATGTATTTCCAGATCGTTAGAGCTCAGGTTAGAATCCCTAACAACAATGATTCGGTATTCGTTTATAATGGTAAGTTCCAGACTTACGATGTAAAGGAAAATGGTTATTACACTGTCAGTGGAAATGTAAGAAAGAATGCTGGACGTTACGATGTTAAGGTCTCTTTGAATGATGATAGAAATTATGAGTGGAGCGACGGTAGCGTCGACGACATCACAATGAATTTCGTCATTAACAAGGATCAACTTTCTATCCCATCTGCAGATCATCGTAAGTTCGTTTATAATGGAGATAAGCAGAGATACGAGTTGCCATATGATTCTCTATACATCATCAATGGAGATGTTCAGGTTAACGCAGGACGCTATGGTGTAAGCGTTGCATTGCTTGATGCAGAGAACTATGAGTGGAGCAACGGTACTGTAAATGATTTGAAGTACAGCTTCGTAATTGACAAGGCTCAGGTAGAGATGCCAGATGCTGATCAACGCAAGTTCTTCTACACAGGTGAGCCTCAGACTTACAGATTGGATGAGGATTATCGTTACTCAATTGATGGTGCAACTCAGACAATGCCTGGTAAGCACGAGGTACTTGTTTCGTTGAACGACACTAAGAATTACGAGTGGAGCAATGGAACAATAGACAACTTGATCTACAACTTTACAATCCGTCCTGAGGAAATCAATAAGAAGGAGATTGCAATCCCTACTAATTTGACTAAGAACTTCATCTATGATGGACAGGTTAAGTCGTTGGATATCCAGAGCAATGATTACTACACTGTAAGTGGAAATCGTGGAGTTGAGGTTGGTCGCTACTCAGTAAGATTGTCTTTGAATGACACTAAGCGTAATGTATGGTCTGATGGTTCAATAGATGATATCATCATCACATTCCAGATTGCTAAGGCTCAGGTAGAGATCCCTGCTGCTGATCGAACTAAGTTCTACTTCACTGGAGAATATCAGACTTATAAGGTTGAGCAAAGTGATCTATACACAGTTTCTGGTAACTATCAGATCAATGTCGGTAACCACGATGTGATTGTCTCATTGAAAGATACTAAGAATTATGAGTGGAACGACGGAACTGTTAGCAGCATTGTTTACAGCTTCTTGATCGTAAAGAAGGAGATTGATGTAATCACAGTCAAGATTCCTGAGGTTGAGGTTACTAAGTTCACTTATAACTCAAATGCGATTACTCTTGATGTTCCATTGTCAGACTATTACACTGTCGTTGGAAACACTAAGACATTCGCTGGTAAGTATGTTGCTACAGTCTCTTTGAAAGACAAGGAGCATATGGTATGGGAAGATGGTAGCGTTGATGATATCATGATTCCATTTGTAATCAATAAGGCTACTATTACAACTCCTGCCGCTGATACTACAGAGTACATCTACGATGGTACAGAGCATGTATATGGAATTCCAACTCATCCACTTTATAAGATCAGTGGAAATGTCCAGACTTTGGTCGGAAGACATTTGGTAAATGTTTCGCTTGTTGACCGTGCTAACTACATGTGGTCAGACGGTACTAGCAACGATTTGCAGTATGAGTTCATTATCAAGTTGAAGGATGTTGAGATTCTTCCTGTAACAATTCCAGTTGTAATAACTAATAGCTTTGTTTACAATGGAACGGCTCAGGGTCTTGAGATAAAGAAGAGCCCATACTACACAATCTCTGGAGATACAGCAGTTACAGTAGGTTCTTACACTGCTACAGTATCATTGAAAGACAAGAAGAACACTTCTTGGGAGGATGGTACTACAACTGACTTGGAGTTCTCTTATACAATTGCTAAGGCTAAGGT
Organism: Paludibacteraceae bacterium; assembly: GCA_045641065.1. Lineage (GTDB taxonomy): Bacteria > Bacteroidota > Bacteroidia > Bacteroidales > Paludibacteraceae > UBA1723. The sequence continues at coordinate 3,163 of JAZUGF010000093.1, forward strand.
GACAATACCTTCTGCAGATACAACAAGATTTGTATACGATGGAGATACAATTGTTTGCCCTATCGTTGAGAATCCATACTACATTATTTCAGGCAACGCAAATAAGTTTGCTGGAAATTATCAGGTAATGATTTCTTTGATTGATAAGACAAATACAGTATGGGAGAATGGTTCTTCTGAGGACTTGTACATTCCTTATACAATTGATAAGATCAAGGTTGCTAAACCTGCTTCTGACTCAACAGTATTTGTTTACAATGGTGATACAATGTCAGTTGATATTCCTGCAAATGCATGGTACAACATTAAGGATAACTACGGTGTTAAGGCAGGTTCATACTCAACAACAGTTTCTTTGATTGATAAGACAAATACAACTTGGATTGATGGAACTACTAATGATGTGATTATCCCATTCACTATTGAGAAGTCTAGAATTGAAATCCCTGCAGCAGACACAACATTGTTTGTTTACACAGGTGATACTTTGATCTACTCACTTCCTGAAAGTGACTATTACACAATCAAGGGTAATGCTCAGTCAATGCTTGGTAGATATTCAGTTGTCGTTACTCTTAACGATATTGAGAACTATAGCTGGAGCGACGGTTCTTCACTTGATTTGATCTATCCATTCATTATTAACGAGCGTGAGATTGTAATGACTCAGACTCCATTCCCAGTTGCTGATACAGTAGCGTTGGTATACAATGGTGAGATGCAGACATTCAATATCAAGGCTGATTCCAACTGTGTAATCACAGGTAATGTGAGAATGAACGCTGGTAGATATCTAGCTACAGTATCTCTTGCTGATAGAAATACAATGGCTTGGGTAGACGGTACTACTGAGGATATCATCATTCCGTTTGTGATTGCTAAGGCTCAGGTAGAGATTCCTGCTGCTGATTCTACAGTATTCATCTTCAATGGTGAGCCTCAGAAATACTACATCCCTGAGGATTCTCTATACACAATTGAGGGTAATGTACACTCAATGGTCGGCAGACATGATGTATTTGTATCACTTGTAGATATGAAGAATTACGAGTGGTCTGATGGTACAACAGATGATTTGATCTACAGATTCGCTATCCTTCACCCAATCACAATTGATATGGTGGATCCTTCTGACATTAAGGTTCCTGATTACACAATTGAGGCTGGAGATACAGTTTCAATCTATGACCGTCCAGGCGATTACATCTTCGATATTAAGTACGACAGTCTAGCTCACGTTCAAGGATTCGTTGATGTGAAGGCTGCTGCAGGAGATAGCGGTATTAGAATTATCGTTCCTGAGACTGCTAAACCAGGAGACTACGAGGCTGCTGTAACTGTAATTGATATCGACGGTACCGTAATTGATACTACACTTAAGTTCACAGTTTGCTATCCAAGTGCAATGATCGTAAGATTGATGAACGATGTTCTTACTGTAAACAACAATACTAACGAGTTCGTTTCATACCAGTGGTATAAGAATGGTAAGAAGATAGAGGGTGCTACAGAGCAGTTCTTCTGTGATCTTGAGGGAATCCGAGGAATATACAAGGTAGAGATCGTAAATTATGCTGGCGATACATTGTTTATTGCAGAGCGTGAGTTCGAGGCTATCGTTGCTCCATTCAATGTAACATTGAGTAAGAATCCAGTTATGACTGGAGAACAGTTCACTGTTACAATTGAGGGTATCACAGATTCTAACATCTTGGCTACTTCTTCTTTGGTAGTTTACGATATGAAGGGTGTAGCGGTAATCAATAAGGTTGGAATTGAGAATCAGAACACGATGTCTATCAGTAATATTGGAGAATATATTGTAGTTGCTAGAATTGCCGGAGGTCAGACAGTAAGCAAGCATCTTTTGGTAAAGTAATGATAGGGAGGAAATGAAAATGAAGATAAATTTCAAAATGGTGTTGGCTTGCGTATGTGCGGCTGGCTCAATGAATAGCTTCTCACAGCAATATTTTAGAGCGAGTGCAAATGGTGGAATCTCCACCATTCAGTACTCCGCTGATGAGATCTCATCGAAATTGTTTGCACCATCTAGTATTGGTGGTGGTGTGACAGCAGAATATATTAGATTCTTTAACCAGTACGTCGGAGCATCTGCAGGAATTGGAGTGTCTATGTTCCAGAGCAAATATGAGTTGAACACTACTTTGAATAGTGCTATGACTTATTACTCATTTGAAGACAACAAGGCTAGAGAATTTGTATACAATGCTAAGTTTGACAATTGGGTAGAGGAGCAGATGATCCATACCGTCGACATTCCTGTCGGTGCTGTAGGAAAGTACTCTTTCTCTGACAAAATCACCGGATTGGCAGGTTTGGGTGTTAGATTCCAGTTGCCAGTAAAAGCAACTTATAAGATTGCTGAGGATGGATCTCGTACTACTACAGGATACTATAACGAGGCTAACGTTGTACTTAAGAATATTCCTCATCAAGGATTCTACACTTTGAATGGTGGTCAGGAAGGGGAGTTGAATACAAAGACAATTTCTTTTGCTGCTTATCTTGATCTAGGAGTTCAGCATGAGATAGCTGGTCAACAGTTTTACTATGGTATCTATGGCCAGTATGGTTTTACTCAAGTAAATTCAGTTGCCGAAAATTCATTCTTGACTCAGTATGGTCCATATGATTCTCCGCTTAATACTAAAGATGTGGATAAATCGCGTCTTCTTTCATTCGGAATCAAAATCGGATACATTTTGCCATTTAAGTCAGATTCAATTCAAAGTGATTCAACAGCAGTTGACTTGACTGAAGAGAAAAACCCAGAAAGTGCTTCAATAGAAAGTGAGGCATCGGAAAACGATACCCAAGTATCTAGCTTGAAGCCTGAGCGTGATGATCATCCTTATACACCTGTAAGTTCGGAATCAAGCACTCTAAGTATGGAATCTCCTAAGGAGACGGTAGCAACTGAGTCTCCTAAGAAAGAGAACATATTCAAAAGAGTAGTTGGTAAGTTCAAAAAAAAGGATAAAAAATCCGAAGAAAATAAAGACTGAAAAAGAATCGGTGGTCAAATAGATCACCGATTTTTTATTACGAACTTAAATACAAAAAGGATTGACGGTTGTTAAACTGTTGATCCTTTTTGTCGTTATAATGCCGATTTCATCGGAGATTTAGCCAGAAATCAGATGTTTGAAACAAATCTCCATATTTCTGAAACGAATGTGCCTGACTATTCCCACTTCACCATATATCTTTGCTCTTGTTGACGTCAATGTCAGCGTTGATGAAACAAAAGGATTATATAATTATCTTACACTATGAAATTAATACATTTATTTCCATTAGTCGGATTGCTTGCGTTTTCTATGAATGCAATGGCTGCAGGATTCGATTATGAAGATTCTGATGCAAAACCAGCCGGAAGCGGTTGGGATGCAGAATCGTCAATTGTGGATAATCCATTCAAATCAGGTAACGTTTCTTCTAAGTGTACTATGGTACATCCTACAGAGGCGTGGGGAGTTGCAGGAGAATGGATGGAAGAAAGTACAGGAGAATATAAGATTGTCGCTGATTTCTTTGTAAAGAAAGACTGCGATATCAACTGCTATCATGCTGGACTTGATGCAAACAAAAAGGCATCTTTGAAAGGAGGCAAGTGGAATCGTGTAGAATTTGATTTTAGCTCTGTCGGTTCAAATGCTCAAGCAATGGTATACTTCGGCCAGATTTCTCAGGATTGGTATGTTGACAATGTGAAGTATGTTAAGTTGAGTGAGGTCGTTGACGACTACGATACAGAGATGTTTACTGCAAAGGTTGATGTTGACTATACATTTGGCCGTGTTAAGATTGGAGGTGGAGGATTCGTTGCCGGAATCATTGCCGAGGGTTCTACTATGATTGCTCGTACCGACGTGGGTGGAGCTTACATCCGTAACCATGCAGATTGTTCATGGGAGCCAATCACTGATTTCATTTCCGAGGATGATAAGGGTCTTTATTCAATAGAGGCAGCAGCCATTGACCCATCAAATCATAAGAATATTTACCTTCTTGGTGGTTGTCAATATTTCTCAAGCACTAAGACTGCTATGATGATCAGTAAAGACGGTGGTAAGAATTTCACTATCGTGCCTGTGACTGATCTTATCCGAGTACACGGTAACGGACAGGGACGTAACTGTGGTGAACGTATTGCCGTCGATCCAAACAATAGCGACATCGTTTATGCTGGTGGTCGTGCTGGAACTCCTTTGGTCGTTTCTACAGATGGTGGTAAGCATTGGAGCAAGGTGTCTTCCTTCCCAGACGCTGCATATCCAAAGACTGTAAACTGGCCATCATGGGAGTCTACAAAGGTTAATACTACTGCAGATGAGAATGGTACAACTTGTGTAGTATTCGACAAAAGCTCTGTAAAGAACGGTAAGACTCAGCGTATTTTCGTCGGTATCTCTCGTACAGGTGCTGATAATATTTATGTCAGTGAAGACGCGGGTGCTACATGGTCGGCAATGAAGGGTACTGATAATGGATTTATTCCATGTCGTATGAAGATGAATAGCAAGGGTGAACTTATCATTTGCTGCGCAGATAAGTGTGTTGGTGGAGCTAAGGGTAAGATGTACAAATATGATATCGCTGCTGATAAAGTGACTGATATTACTCCATCTAACGCTCCTGCACTTGGTGGATTTGATATCGCACCGTCGGATCCAGATAGAATGGTGGTTTCTACCAATAATACTTGGATTCCTCAGAAGTGGGATGGAGGCTTGAGTGCTAACGGTGATATCGTTTGGACAACTATTGATGGCGGTAAGACATGGAATTCTCTACAGAATAAGATGACTCTTTACAATAGCGGTGTTACTTGGGTTAAGGGTTATGCTCTTCACTGGTGCGGTTCTGTATGTATTGATCCAACTAATGAGAATAAGGCATCGTTCACTTCTGGTAACGGTATCTTCACTTGTGACCAGATCTGGTGCCCTGAGCCAAAATTCTATTTTGATGTTAATGGTCTTGAGGAGACAGTTCCTCTTGACATCACTTCTATCCCAGGTAGAAATACTCTTTCTGTAATCGGTGACTACACTGGATTCATGCACAACGATATCCATGAGTTCCCTGCTATTCACGATCCAGCTCCAGGTACAACTGGTGGTATCTGCTACTATCCTCAGAATCCAGATGTGATGATGCGTGTGGCTAACAACGGTTTCTATATCACTACTTCAGGTGAGTCTGGTTGGAAAGCAGTTTCAAAGACATCTGCATCGTACAATAATCCATATTGTGGTGAGTGTGGCCCAATGGCTTCAAACGAGGGTAAATGTGCTATCACAAAGGTTGACGGTAAATATCGTTTCTTTGTAATTCCAATTCCAGATCCTGATGGAAACGGTACTGGTAGCGGTATCTTCTATTCTGACGACGAGGGTACAACTTGGACTTCAATCGCTGGTACAGAGAAGGCAATTCGTATCGTTACAGACCCAATGAATGATAAATATCTATATGCTTCTGGTATGGGAGTAATCATGGTAAGTAAGGATTACGGAAAATCATATACTGATGTTAAGATTCAGAACACATTCGGATGGCAGAGTGCTTACACACGTCTATGTGTAGTGCCAGGTCACGAAGGATTGATTTATGCTCCATGTGCTGAAAATGGAATCCAGGTTTCTACAGATCACGGTGCAACATTCAAGAAATTGTCAGGAATTGAAAGCTGTGAGGCAGTAGGTTGTGGTAAGGGTAAGAAGGATGGCGAATACGCTCTATATATCTATGGATCAGCTGGCGACGGTAATGGATTCTTCCGTTCTCTTGATGAAGGTGCGACTTGGCAGTTGCTAAGCGACTCTAAACATCAGTTTGGAGGTCCAGGTAATGGTCAATTCCTTGAGGGTGATCAAAACGTATTTGGACGTTTCTACATGAGTTCAATCGGTCTTGGTATCATCTACGGAGAGGAGACAGCAACAGCAATTCCTCATACATGGGAGTGTACTAATGTAGTAAGTGATGCTTGTGATGCTTCTAATGTTGAAGACGTTGAGTCTGACGCTTCAATGGTAGTTTATCCTAACCCATCAAGCTCTGAATTCACTTTTGCAGTCGCTGGAGATTATGAGTTGATTTCGGCAGTAGGTCAGACTATTATGTTTGGTATGGCTGAGGTGGGAGACACATTCGGTGCTAACCTTCCTTCAGGTATCTACTTCTTGAAGATGAATGGTGAGGCTTATAAGGTAATGAAGAAGTAAATAGTTTTAATAGATTAGGAAGGAAAAGCCGTTTTGGAGTGAAAACTCCGAAACGGCTTTTTTGTTTTTTATCATCGGATTTACTTCCAAGTCACATACATTGGTTAGGAAAATGGCTATCTCTTGCGATTCCTTACCTACCGTCGCTACTGTACTTTTGCAATCAAAAGTTAAACTAAAAAGAGAATATTATGATACAGGATATATTTCTGTTCACGGCAGGAATCGTTTTAATCATTATTGCTTTTTATTATTCTTATAAAGGAGAGAAACAGAAAGTATAAGTGTCTTATAAGACAATAAAGCAGTGACTATGTTCAGCCACAGCTTTATATAAAGTGAAATAAGTTTATTTTGTAACTGCACGTACGTTATACCCATTAGCACGTATGTGCTCTGTTAACGTTATTGTCATCTTCTAAAATTTTGAGAATTGTTTATTTGTAATAAATGTAACATCATCGTAATGTGAATTATATATAGGTTGTTGATAAAGCATTTATCTTTGTGCCAAAATTCAACTTGTGCATGAAAATACTTGTTGTCGACGATGAACAGGATATCTGCGAGATTCTGCAGTATAATCTTGAGATAGAAGGATATGAAGTGTCTTGTGTGAACTCTGCAGAAGATGCTTTGGATCTTATTTTGAACGCTGAAAATAAAAACGAATTGCCAGATCTTATTCTTCTTGATGTTATGATGGGAGAAATGTCTGGTTTCCAATTGGCTTTGAAATTAAAAGAGAATTCGGACACAGCCCCAATACCTGTGATTTTTATTACGGCTCTCGATGATGAAGATAATATTGTGAAAGGTCTCAATATTGGAGCAGATGATTATATGTCAAAGCCGCTTTCTATGAAAGAAGTAAAGGCAAGAGTCAAAGCTGTGTTACGCCGTTCTTCCAATAATAAAACAGATGAACTTGTCAAGTATGACGGTATAGTTGTTAATGTGGACGCTAAGTCTGTTACATTAGATGGCGAACCCCTTGTCCTGACTAAGTTGGAGTACGAATTGCTATTGTTGTTGCTTGAGCATCCCAATAAAGTGTTCAGCCGAAATGATCTTCTTGAACGTTGTTGGCCTCAAGATGCCTATGTCTTAGATCGTACTGTCGACGTGAACATCACTCGTCTTCGAAAGAAACTTGGCAATTACGGTAAACAGATTAAGACACGTGTAGGTTATGGCTACTGTTTTGAGAAGTAAATCATTTCAAAGAAACCTCCTTATAAGTATTGGTGGTGTCTTTTTGCTTTTTGCTATCTGTTTTAGTGTCTACCAGTATCAACGAGAGAAGGAATACAAGATCGATATTCTGCATTCACGTCTGCAGATGTATAATTATGAGATGGTACGAACCCTTGGGGAGGATAAATTGATAAGTGATTCTCTTTTCAATGATTACGTCTCTCGCCATAATGTAGATGGACTGCGTGTCTCAATAATAAACAATGATGGCTGGGTGCTACTCGATAGCTATAGTTCTAACGTGGATTCGTTGGAGAATCATCTTCAGCGAACTGAGATACAACAAGCAATTCATGCCGGTAATGGTTATGATATCAAACGAATATCCCAGTCGACACATGAGACATATTTTTATTCCGCCACACGATTCGGTGATATTATTGTACGTGCCGCAGTTCCTTATTCAGCTGAACTTACAGAATCTCTTAAGGCTGACAATACCTACGTCTATTTTACGATTGTTCTTACTATTTCGTTAGGCATTGTCCTTTTTTTTAACACCCGTCGTATCAGTCGACATATTGGCTATCTTCGTGAATTCGCATTGAAGGCTGAGGATGGACGTGAACTGGATCATGAATTGGAACGTCGTTTGCCAGATGATGAACTTGGCGACATTAGCCACACCATCATCCAACTATATTGGAAATTGCGTCATTCTGAGGAGGACAAAGTGCGCATTAAACGACAACTTACTCAGAATGCAGCTCATGAGCTTAAAACTCCGGCCGCAAGCATTCACGGATATCTGGAAAGTATAATCGATAATCCCGACATGCCTGTAGATAAACGCCAACATTTCTTAGAACGTTGCTACGCACAAAGTGAACGAATGAACAAACTTCTTTTCGACATGAGTGTGCTGACAAAATTGGATGAAATTGAGAACAATAAATTGAATTCAAATTTTGAAAGTCGACAGATAGATCTTTGTCAGATTATACATAATGTCCTCGATGATACTGCACTACAGCTACAGGAGAAAGGAATAGCAACTCAGTTGAATATTCCTGAGAAAATAGAAATGTTTGGAGATCAAAGTCTGATTTACAGTATCTTTAGAAATCTAATTGATAATATTATCGCATACGCTTCAGGTGCCAGTCACCTTATTTTGAATTGTCATAAAATAGAAATTAAAGGAAAAAGTTTTTATGAATTCACTATAAGCGACAATGGTCCAGGTGTGGATTCTATACATCTTGACCACCTCTTCGAACGATTCTATCGTGTGGATAAAGGCCGCTCACGTAAACTTGGAGGCACAGGTCTCGGCCTAGCTATCGTGAAGAATGCTGTGGCGGCCCACGGAGGAAACACTGTTGCCGAAATCACACCTGGTGGAGGTTTGACTGTTAAATTCAGTATACGTGCTGTTGTTCCAAATGAGGATTGTTAAGGACCTATGTTTGATTTATTAGTGGCACAATAAGATAATACGTTGAAAAAAGCATTGTGTATTTGTGAGTTTATAAAAAACAAATAAATTTGCATTTGAAAGAGATTTGTCAGTTTTAGACACTCTTATTTTTGAAAAACTAAAGATTTAGATTATGTCATATTCAGAATTGGCTAAATTAGAATTGTGGGATGCAGTTAATTGTATCAACTCGCAATCGGATCTAGATGAATTCAAGAATTTGATTGCAAAGTTTTTTGCAGACAAGGCACAAAAAGCAATAGATACATTATGGGAAAATGGATCTATAGATGAAGCCACTATTGAGGATTGGGGCAAAGAACACATGAGAACTCCATATAAAAAATGAGGCATATCGTTCTTGATACCAATTGCTTGCTGCAATCATTGCCATCAAAAAGTCCATATCATAATGTTTGGACTAGCATTCTTGATGGTACGGTATCTTTGTGCGTTAACACTGAGATTCTCAATGAGTACGAAGAAATCATAAGTCAAAAAACGACAAAAGATATCGCCCATAATGTTGTAGAAGCGATTGCAAAATTGAACACTACAAAATTTCAAACTGCGTACTTTCATTTCAACCTCATCAGTTCAGATCCTGATGATAATAAGTTTGTCGACTGTGCAATAGCATCCAATGCAGAACTTATCGTCACAAACGATGCTCATTTTGATGTACTTAAAACGATTGAGTTTCCTAAACTTGAAATATCATCCTTACAGAATTTTTCCTATAGTCTCTAATCCTCGGTTTCGCACCTATTTGTGTTTAGAAACTTGCCATATTCTTTTTGAAAATCATTTAGTTTCATATATCCCGTCTGGGTTATGACGTTTTCTGTCGTAATATTCATTTGTAATATATAATGAATCGAACCATTCAGCATCAAAAAAATCAGAATATCTTCTAGTTATGTCCATTAGCATATCTTCTTTCTCTACAAATACGAATTGACAAATGGAATCATTCTTTAAACAATCATACTTAATGCAAGATGTATCTATATTTGAAATATAAGGTACACAAAAGAATGTATCTTGCTTTTGGGAATATAATCCACTCCAAGACATTGGATATACACTATTACAGTACAAGTGAAAAAATCCTGTTCTCCAGTCAAGTGAGAGAAAAATTTCAGAATTCTTACTCTTGTATGTTTGACCATTTAATAATCCAAATCACTACCGTCCCGTAAAAGTGAACAAAAAGTTCTTTGAAATAATTGAAATATAGTCTATTAGACGGTATTTTTAAATGAAACGGATTTGAATTCATACATTTGTGGCTAAATGATAGCTGCATATGAATCAAGACAAATACGTTTTTTCTCAACTTACCGCATTTCTAAACAGGACACAATTCAATAACTATGTTCGCAAGTATGAAGGAAATCG
>JAZUGF010000094.1:0-54243 GCA_045641065.1 Paludibacteraceae bacterium
GATCAAAGAGAGGTAAAGGTGAAAACTTACAAAAAAGAAGATCATTGCAGCCCTAGGGCTGCAATGATCTTCTAAAAAGTTTTAACTTTGTCCTAATAAAACTAAGTAAAAATCTGTAACGGTTATTTAGGACTAGTCAAAAGGATAATTTTAACCTTTAATTATTAACTCTTAATTTCTTATAAACGGTGAGTTGCAATAATTACGATTCAAACAATGGATATGAAGACGACGACGCAGAAGTAAACTTTTCTGTAGGTCGTAGATTCCTTACTGGCAACGGTGTAGAGAAGGATGTGAAGAAGGCTCTTGAGTTGCTTAAAGCTGCTGCCGACGCGGGTCATATGATGGCTAAGCAGATGGTGGAAACTATCACTCAGGGTATGCAGAATGAGTTGGAGAATGCGACGTCGCAGAACACATCAACGTCGGACCCAATGACAGAGAGCGATTTCTTTGCTATGATCAAAAAGGATGGATATGTTGAGGCTGGAAGTGAGGCTCATAAGTTGATGCATGAGATGGCTACAAATGCCCGTCGTATCACAATGGAGATGAATACTCAATTCCATACAAATGAGGAACTTGCAGATCTTTTCTCTGAGTTGACTGGCGAGAAAGTTGATCCTTCATTCGGTATTTTCCCGCCGTTCTATACAGACTGTGGACGCAATATCCACGTCGGTAAGAATGTGTTTATCAATTCGTCATGCCATTTCCAGGATCAGGGTGGTATCTATATCGGCGACGGCTGTTTGATCGGCCACAACTGTATGATGGCGACTATAAACCATGATGAGATCCCAGCAAAACGAGCATCTATGTATTTCCGCCCAATCACAATCGGAAACAATGTGTGGATTGGCTCTAATGTGACTATTTGCCCGGGTGTTGTGATTGGCGACGGCGCTATCATCGCTGCTGGTTCGGTTGTCACAAAGGATGTCGCATCTGAGACTGTGGTGGCTGGTTCTCCTGCAAAATTTGTCAGAGACGTCAGAACAGAATAATCATTTTACATTTCTTATTCAGCATTTTGCAATTTATTTTTGTATCAGTTTAGAAATTTTGTAATTTTGCAGAAATAAAGAGTAGCTAAAAATTAGATTATGCTAACACTAAAGGTAATTACAGAGAACACGGATGAGGTAGTCCGCAAGTTGGCGAGAAAAGGTTTTGACGCCAAAGAGGTGATTGGTAAGATCATTGAACTAGATAAGATTCGTAAGTCGACTCAGGCTGAGCTTGACGCTAACTTGGCAGAGACAAACGCAATTTCTAAGAGCGTAGGTGCTCTTATGAAGGAGGGTAAGAAGGCTGAGGCTGAAGAGGCAAAGAGCAAGGTTGCTGCAATCAAAGAGAAGTCTAAAGATCTTGACGCAAAGATGAGTGAGGCTATCGATAAAATCAACTCACTTCTATATACAATTCCTAACATGCCTTACGATGACGTTCCTGATGGCAAGACTGCTGAGGACAACGTTGTTGTTAAGATGGGTAATGAGATCCCTAACTTGGGTGACGATGCTCTTCCTCACTGGGAGATCGCTAAGAAGTACAACCTAATCGATTTCGAACTTGGTGTTAAGATCTCAGGTGCTGGATTCCCTGTATATATCGGTAAGGGTGCTCGTCTACAGCGTGCTCTTATCAACTTCTTCTTGGATGAGGCAAGAAACGCAGGTTACACAGAGATCATGCCTCCAACAGTTGTAAACCAGGCTTCTGGTTTCGGTACTGGTCAGTTGCCAGACAAGGAGGGTCAGATGTATCACTGTGAGGTTGATGATCTATACTTGATCCCAACTGCAGAGGTTCCTGTAACAAATATCTATCGTGACGTTATCCTTGATGAGAAGGATCTTCCTATCAAGAACTGTGCATACACTCAGTGCTTCCGTAGAGAGGCTGGTTCATACGGTAAGGATGTACGTGGTTTGAACCGTCTTCACGAGTTCTCAAAGATTGAGATCGTAAGAATCGATACTCCTGAGCACTCAAAGGAGAGCCACAAGGAGATGTTGGCACACGTAGAGAGCTTAGTTTCTAAACTTGAACTTCCATACCGTATCCTTCACCTATGTGGTGGTGATATGAGCTTTACTGCTGCTACATGCTACGACTTCGAGGTTTACTCAGCTGCACAGAAGAGATGGTTGGAGGTTTCTTCAGTATCTAACTTCGATACATACCAGGCTAACCGTTTGAAGTGCCGTTACAAGGGTGCAGACAAGAAGGCTCAGCTTTGCCACACATTGAATGGTTCTGCTATGGCTCTTCCAAGAATCGTTGCTGCATTGCTTGAGAACAACCAGACAGAGAAGGGTGTTCGTGTACCAAAGGTTCTTGTTCCTTACATGGGTTGCGAGTACATCGACTAATAGACGTTAACGTTATAACGTTAACGCCAACAATACAAAGAGACGTTGCTGATGCAGCGTCTCTTTTTGTTTATTATATAGAAGCTCGCCCTTGCGGGCTCGCATTGGTGTGGGGTTAGGGCGTCCCGCCCTTAACAATCCTCAATTTTTGAAAACTACTATATAATCTTAAAACGAACACGGCTCACTCAAATAACATGAGTGAGCCGTGTTCGTTTGTCAACGTCAAGGTTAACGTTATACATTATATCTAATGTAGTTTTTCACTACAAAAGCAATGAAGTCGATAAATATAGAACTTGCTATCATATATGTTAAAGTCGACAAAACAACATAACAGCATACGTCAAGCAAGTGGTATTTGTCGAAAATTGATTTCTCTTTTGGTTCGTTGTCGATCTCGTAATTGATCGCTTCTGCCTCTTTGGCAAGTCTTTTGGCTTTTATCTTCGCTGCATAATAGTTGTACACAAATGTAACTATTGAGAGGAAGATTGTGATGAATAATCCTTTGCCTAAAATGTAATGGTTCTTTACCTTAATGATATTCTCTGTCGCAAAACGAATTAATGCTCTGCTGTTGAATTGGTATTCAAGCAACACAGCGATGTTGCAAACGCAGAATAACAGGATAATGAAACTGATTATGGCCAGAGTCTTCTTTATCTTGATCTGCTTTTTGTCGCTGACGTTTAATTTATAGTTGAGACAATAAGCAATCAATGATACAATTATCGCATAGGGTAATATTATCATATCTTATTCAATGTCGCATTAAAGTAAAAACAGATGCTGCTTTTGCAGCATCTGTTGAATTGTTGGAACTAATTAAGCGTTCTCGATAGCCTTCTTGATATCAGCGAAGATAGACTCGATTGAGCCCATACCCTTGATAGAAGCATACTTACCTTCCTTTACATAGAAATCCTTCAATGGAAGAGTCTGGTTGAAGTATGTAGACAAACGCTTCTTTGCTGTGTCTGCGTTATCGTCTGAACGACCTGAAGTCTTACCTCTCTCTACGATTCTCTTGATAAGCTCGTCCTCCTCAACCTCAAGACCAACTACTACATTGATCTGAGTGCCACGCTCCTTCAACATTGCGTTAAGAGCCTCTGCCTGAGCGATTGTACGTGGGAAACCGTCGAAGATAACACCTGGGATATCCTTACCCTTGCTGTCAAGAGTAGAAGCAAGAATGTCAATGATTAGGCTGTCTGGAACCAACTGTCCGTTGTCCATGTATTGCTTTGCTGTCTTACCAAGCTCTGTACCATTTGCGATATTAGCTCTTAGTACATCACCTGTTGAGATGTGAGCCAAACCAAACTCCTTGATGATAAGTTCGCTCTGTGTTCCCTTTCCTGAACCTGGAGCTCCGAAAATCACTACGTTTTTCATCTTTATTTCTTTAAAATTCGTTTATATTCTTGTTAATCTATGCATTTGTAAATCGAATCAAGATTTCTTGCGTTTCCGTCGAAATCCAATCCGTAGCCGATTACAAACTCTTTCGAGATCTCGAAACCGAAATAGTCGGCTTTAATATCTGTCTTATTATTTTCTGGTTTGACGAGAAGGCTGGCGATTTTCACGTTTGCTGCGCCCATCTCCTTAAGATCAGCCACGAATTGCTTCATTGTGACGCCAGAGTCGATGATATCCTCCACCACGATACAAGTTCTGCCTTTGATGCTTGAGGGTAGGGCAATCTCACGTTTCAGTGTGCCAGTGCTTTGTGTACCTTCGTAAGATGAGTATTTCACGAAAGCCATGTCTACAGCAGTTGGGATGCAACGCAATAGGTCGGCTGCAAAAACGTAAGCCCCAGAAAGCATCACTATGAAAAGTGGATTCTCCGACGAATTCTCACGCCATACCGTCGCTCCAAGTTCACTGACACGTGCCTGTAATTCAGCTGCACTGATCATAGGAGCAAACGTTTTACCTGCTATTTTGATTGTCTTTTCACTCATCTTTAGCCCTTATTTAATAAGATATTGCAAATTTAATGCATTATTCGCAAAAACGCAATTTTTTGTAAAATGACTATCGGAGAAAATACAAAAGACGCGAAACACTCTTTCCTCCCAACGGTAGATATTTGCTAGCTTTCGCTTCACAAATATCAACCATGGGCTAATAATTAAACCAACCGTTTCCACGGTTGGGAAAATCCTCTAAACTCTAAGCTCTCACCTCATTTCTGCATAAACAGAATGTCGTAGCTCGTCTGGATCTGCTCAAACTGTTTTAGCAACTCATTTGTCTCAGCAGTGGATTTTCCTTTCATCTTATGTGGATGACACTTCTGCACCAACGTGTTGTATGCCAGTTTGATAGTGTATTCGTCTGCATCGTCGTCGAGACCTAATGTTTGCAACGCCTTCTTGCGCAACTCTGCTTTCGACTCCTCTTTGCCTACCGTAGTCACTCTCATGCCGTGAGCGTGCTCCATCTGACGGATGAATTCATTGTCAATATTCAGTGCTTTTCCAATCTGACGCATCTTTTCCGCCTCTTCCGGTACCATCGTTCCATCGTCCGATGCGATATCATACAACGCGCAGAACAAATCCATAGGAAAGGATTCGTCGACTTTATTAGCATAAGCGAGCACCGTCGCACAATATTTCTTATAATCGGTAGCGTGATAACCGAGAGTGAGTTTGAATGTGTTGTTCATCTCAAAGCACTCCTTTGGAAACTTTTTCTTAAAGAAATCGAACACTTTTTCTCGTTCGCTGTCCGTGATATTTCCGTCGCTTCTGACTACCATGCTAAATAGAAACGGTATACCAATACTATATGCATTGACATTATTTGTTGAGTCATCAAGATATTTAAGATGCTCGAAATAGTGCTTTTTCTCATTGTCATCCTGCAGATGAAGACTGATCACAAGACCACCATAGATACCGCATAACACTACCGACGGCAGCATTATTGATGGCGAAAACAGATGGTAACCGATTATAATTCCGACAATTGTAGCGATGAAAGCGGCATGCAGATAATCTTTTCTGGTCATGGCATCCAATGTCACTCCAAGCACAATGATGGAGATAAGCAATAGATAGCAGTTGTAGTCGTAGATGCAAAGAATGAATCCGACCACAGAAAGAATGAACACTATCTGAGCTAATATTTTGAATGCGTTTCTTTTCATTTGATTATCCTTTCTTTGCCCACACTATTCCTTCATAGACGTCCACTCCGTCGACGGATTTCCATTCAGGCTCTTCCTGGATGACTCTTTCCTTCAAGAATGCGAAAGTTATAAGATAGGATTTCTTCAAACCACGGATTTTGGCATATTCCGCAACTTGATCCTCTCCCTTACGCTCGTACTTTGTGCCATACCACAGTTTAAGCTCGATAATGAATTCTTCGCCTCCGTATGTCACCACAATGTCCATACGTTTGTTGTCGCGAGTCTCAGGCTCAACATAGTAAAAACCTGTGCCATTGATGATTGGCTTTAGGAAACAAAGAAATAACAGACGACCTTGTCGCTCCAAGAAAGCGGCATCTTCGTCGCGATATTCTTCCTCAATCAGATCCTTGAAACGGTTGACGACATACTCCATATTGAGTTTGCCATCAATAATGTATTCTGATTTTACGGGTGCTATTTTTGTGTAATTAGCTCTTTGATAGCCGATAGAGAAATATTCATGAAGGATTTCTTCGAATATGGCATTATGGATCACTGCATGATCATCCACATTCTTAATGTAGGAGAACATATCGGCGAAACGGAGAATTGGATCGGTAAGATTATATGGATATCGCAAACCGTTGACAGATATCGAATACATGAATTCTTTCAGCTCGGCGTTGTTCTCAAGATTCTTTGACATGTCATCGGCAAGAGTGTTGTCGCCTTTGATGATGAATTTTGCAGCTTTATTGACACCTTCTATTGTCCAGTTGCCTTTCAATTCTTCATGGATAAGCGAACAAATATAGCTCACAAGCACTGGATATCCAGATGTGATTCTTCTGATTTCATCGGCGACGACGCGAGTGTCCATACCAGTGTGATAGTCTGATTCATACTCATCAAGCATACCTTTAATTCCGTCTGCACTCAAGGTCATATCCACATTGAAACGCACGGCGATATTCCATGGCGAATTATATTTTTTCTCCTCGTCGTTACGGATTTTCAATTTGAGATTTTTTACGTCGTATACACCTGCAAGCACGACTGAATGAAAAGTGGAGTTCGTGCCGTTTTTCTCACGCTCCAGATACTTATTGCGGAGCATGCCAAGGAAATGAAGAAATATCTGGTTGTCTGTGCTTTTATCAACCTCGTCGATCATCAGAATCACTTTTTTGTTTTGAGACTCACAAAATTCAGTGATTACAACCGAAAAATCTTCCATATTCGCACAATTATTGTGCTTTAGCCAAAATTCGCTTTGCTCTTTTGTGGTGAATGGCATGCGTGAAAGCTTCATGGCAAGTCCGCTGCAGAATTCTGGTTTGGATTCAAACAAGTCGCCGTCAGCTTCAAAACTTATCTGGTAAACCAAATATTCATCAGATAGTTTATTGAATATGAAATTCATCATTGTCGTCTTTCCAAACTGACGGGCACGGTTGATAGTGAAGTATTTCCCTTTATTGATAAGTTCGGTCACTTCATTCAACTTGTCGTCAATATTCACCATATAATGATGCTCTGGATTGCAACTGCCTGTAGTATTGAATTCTTTTGCCATGCCGTTCAGAATTATTTGATTACAAAGATAATTAAAAGTTTGAAGAATCAAGATTCAGGTTTCAAGTTTCAGACCGTGGAAACGGTCAGTCTTTCCGTTAGCCTACGGTGTGTGCTTGTCGCCAGACAAACACATCATCGTAGGCTGGAGAGGGTTATGACAACAAAAAAATCCCCCGCAATTTCTTGCGGAGGATTCATATTGTAGAGACGGGTGTATGCCCCGTCTTCTTGTGTTTTCGGAATAATCCCAGATTATACCTCTTTTCCAGCCATTACTGACTCGTAGTATGCTACGTAGTCGTCCTTCTGGTCGCTGTCCATCCAAGCCATTGCTGAACGTGGGTGGTCATTCTGTGAACCAGTGATCATGTATGGCATGAAGTAACCCCAGTCGATCTCCTTCTGAAGTGGCTTAACCTGCTCCTGGATAACCTTTAGGATTGGCTTCAACTTGTACTTAGGATTCTTCAAGAATGAAATCAAAAGCTCCATAGGACAGTTTCCTGCTCCACGTCCGATTCCCAACATTGTTGCATCCAACATGTTTGCTCCACCGATGATACACTCGATTGTGTTTGCGAATGCCAACTGCTGGTTGTTGTGTCCGTGGAATCCGATTGTCTTGCCTGGAAGAGCCTGGATATACTTGCTTACCAAGTGGTGGATATCCTCTGAATACAAGCTTCCGAAGCTGTCTACCAAGTAGAATGTTCCTACTCTTGACTTTGCAACGTCTTCCAATACCTCATCCAACTTGCGCTCTGTAACCTTTGATACTGCCATCAAGTTGATTGTTGCCTCATAACCCTTGTCGATTACATGGTGTGCCAACTCGATTGCCTTGTCGATCTGGTAATCGTAACATGCTACACGGAACATGTCGATTACGCTCTCTGACTTTGGACGGATATCATCAAACTTGATACGGCCTATGTCGGCCATAACTGAAAGCTTTGTGTTTGTGTTGTTGTCGCCTACGATCTCACGAAGAAAATCCTCTGAACAGAACTTAGCTGGTCCGTAAACATCACGTGAGAACTGATCCTCGCTACTGATGTAGCCGATCTCCATATAGTCAACTCCTGCCTCTACGCATGAGTTGTAAACTCCTTTAATAAAGTCCTTGCTGAACTGCCATTTGTTCATCAAACCACCGTCGCGAACAGTACAGTCCAAAACCTTTAGTTCTTCTCTAAACATATCGTTATTATAAATTCATTATTTTCATTTCTTCACTGATGAAGTATTGAACCAACTTCTTGTAGATGTCTTCAATCACATCTGGATTCAATCCTTTCTCTTCTGCCCACTGGCGACGCTTCGCAAACACGGCCTTCTTGCGGTCGGATGCATCTATCGCTTCTGCAGTCTTCTCTTTGTATTTGACCACTTCCTTTACATATTCGAAACGCTCGCTCAACAATGTGATGATCTCCTGATCAATGTTGTCGATCTCGTTGCGAACGTCGGTAATGTTCTGACATTCCGAAGGCTTTTTATTTGTGACACTTGTTCTCACAATACTAAAAATCAATAGTTAATTACAAATTTTCCACGAAATTACAAATTTTTTCTGTCATTCGTGACCAAAATTCACTCTAATTCAAAAAAATAACGAATTTTTTATTTGTTCGGCGTGATTATAATGTGATTGTATGCCGATATCATAATCAATGATTTCGCATTCCGCATTCATAATTCCGCATTTATTTATATATTTGTATCAGGAAAAGAATTTTTATGAATATAGACATTTTCAAAGATCTAAACGATAGTCAAGCGGAGGCTGTTCGCTCTACAGAGGGTAGGGTGCGCGTGGTGGCTGGCGCTGGTGCCGGTAAAACCAAAACTCTTGCTTCAAGATATGCTTTCATTGTATCGGCTTTGGGTATCGACCCTGCTAATATCCTTTGCTTAACTTTTACTAATAAGGCAGCAAAGGAGATGACTCAGCGTATCGCTAAACTTGTGGATAAGGGTAACTACAGTGATTTCGTATGCACTATCCACGGCTTCTGCGTGAAGTTTCTTCGTGCTGAAATCTACCATATCGGTTTTCCTAAATCGTTCACTATCATCGATGTAGAGGATCAGAAACAGATTGCCCATCAGGTGCTTGATCATCTTGGTGTGGACAAGAGCGTTAAGAATATCAAGAGTTTTCTTGCTGGTATAGCTGGCCGTAAGTCGACGGGAGGGTATGTTGAGACTTATCTCACTCAATCGGCTAATAAGATCGACGTGGAAAATTGCCGTGATGAGTTTGAACTCTACATCGCTATGCAGCTTAAACTGTTTGCTCTCGACTTTGATGATCTAATCCATCTCACTCTCTATATTCTTCACGCTTTTCCAGAGGTGCTTGCTCATTGGCAGCAGGAACTTAATTATGTGATGGTGGATGAGGCTCAGGATTGTAATACTACGGATTGGAATCTTGTGGAGTTGCTTTCAGCTGGTTGTGGAAACTTGTTTATCGTGGGAGATCCCGACCAGGCTATCTACGAATGGCGTGGTTCTGATCCAGGATATTTCGTGAAATTCAAGGCCGACAAGGATGTCGTTCTAAATCGTAATTATCGCTCGACGCCGGGTATCCTCGACGTCGCCAACAGCGTAATCAAGCATAATAAGAATCGTATCGACAAGGATCTCTTCACTCAACGTGAAGCTGGTCCGTCTATCGTCCATTTCCACGCTGCATCTGAGCAGAAGGAGGCTGAGTGGATTGTTAGGCAGATAAAGAAGAAGATGCAGGAGGATGAAACAAGAGCAAGTGATTTCGCTGTGCTTTACCGTGCTTCGTATCTCTCTCGTTTTATTGAGCAGAATTTGATGAAGCATAATATCCCTTACCAGATTTGGGGTGGAATCCGTTTCTTTGAGCGTAAGGAGATCAAGGATGCTCTATCATATCTTCGTTTGATTGCTGCCGACGATGATTTGTCATTCTTACGTATCTGCAATGTGCCGGCACGTAAGATGGGAAAGAGCACCGTCTCCGCTCTTCAAGCTCTTGCTCAAAAAGAGCAGAAATCGCTTTTCGAAACTCTTTGCTGGCATCGTGACGAGCAACCGTTCAAGAAGGAACCGATCGCTAAATTCATCGACAATGTGAATGAGTGGCGTGCTAAGGCTCCGTATACTAAGATTTCGCAACTCCTTGAATCTGTGCTTAAAGAGAGTGGATTGAAAGATGAGATTCGTATGGATGGTGATGATGACCGTCTGCAGAATGTACTTGAACTAGTCAGTTCAGTGAAGTATTATGAGGATACTGCTGAGGATGGAGCAACATTGGTCTCTTATCTTCAGGATGTTGCTCTATACACGAATGCTGATTACACTAAAGATACTGATTCCGTGAAACTTATGACTATCCACCAGTCGAAGGGACTTGAATTCCCTCACGTCATCGTGGTTGGTTTGAGCGACGGAATATTCCCAAGTCTACGTGCAATGCGTGAGCGTAAGAATCTTGCGGAAGAGGAGGAGAGACGCTTGATGTATGTGGCTGTCACACGTGCTGAGAAGACGTTGATGCTTACAGAGAGTGAAGGTTATAATGCTGCCACTCAAACAGAGAAATATCCGTCGAGATTCCTTCTTGAGATCAAGCGCAACTTGTTTGTGACAGAGGGTAAGATGGATCCTATGCTTTGGGAGAATACAAAACGACTTGTCGGAGAAGAAACACAATCAAGTCCACTCAACGATAGTGTGGTGAAGAGTGATTATTTCCAGGTTGGAGATAAGGTTCGTCACGAGATATTCGGAGATGGTGAGGTGGTCGGCACTGACCAGAGCAGAGATACAGTCAATGTGAAGTTTGCCAACGGAAATAGAAATCTTCGCCCGTCTTTCATTAAGAAGATTTCGGACATTGAGAACACATACCTTAGCTAATCTGTTGTTATGGCTACGAGAATAGGAATTATGTCCGATACCCACGGTTATTGGGACGACAGATATCTGAAATATTTTGAGGATTGCGATGAGATCTGGCATGCTGGAGATATTGGCGACGGAATTCTTGAGAAACTGAGGGAGAAGAAGATGGTGCGAGCTGTACGTGGTAATGCCGACGGTGGAGATGTCCGTCTCAACTGCAAAGATATTCTTCGTTTCACAGTGGAGGAGGTCGACGTTTTGTTAACACACATCGGTGGCTATCCCGGTAGATACAATCCAAAGATACGTCAGGAGTTTTTACAATCCGCACCACGCCTGTTTGTTTGCGGCCACAGCCATATCCTAAAAGTGATAGCAGATAAGAAATTTGGAATGCTTTGCGTCAATCCTGGTGCTGCCGGAAGATATGGTCAGCAGACAGTCCGCACCCTGATCCGTCTTGTCATCGACGGAGATACAATGCGAGATCTTGAGGTCATCGAGCTCACTTGGTGATTTCAATAATATAGATGGGTGACACCAATTAGGATAGCAAAGGGCGGTAGCCCTTGCCCCACCACAACGCGAGCCCGTAGGGCGAGCGTAATAAAAAGAAATATATGTCAAGAATACAATTATCAGATCATTTTAATTTTAAGCGACTCTTACTCTTTACCTATCCCTCCATGCTGATGGTGATCTTCACCTCAATCTATAGTATCGTGGATGGAGTGATGGTGTCCAACTATGTAGGTGTCACACCTTTCGCCGCTCTCAACCTTATCTGGCCGTTCGTGGCTGTGTTGGGATCCATCGGTTTCCTGCTTGGCACAGGTGGTTGCGCCTTGGTGGCTAAGACGATGGGCGAGGGGGTGAAGGACAAGGCAAAGGAGATGTTTTCGTTGCTTACTTACACGGTCTTGGCACTCTCTGTGCTATTGGGAGGCTTAGGGCTCTTCTTCTCTCGTGATGCTGCGATTTTCCTCGGAGCAGAGGGGGAGATGGTGGAGCATTGCGTCGTCTACGCAGATATCCTTTTGATTTGCCTGCCAACTTACGTTATGCAGGTCTATTTCCAACCTTTCTTGATTGCTGCCGAACGTCCGAAGTTGGCGATGTGGGTGACTATTGCCGCTGGTGTGAGCAATATGTTGTTCGACGTCGTCTTTATCGGTTTCTTGAAGATGGGAATCGCTGGAGCTGCATGGGCTTCGGTTACAGGTATGCTGATTGGATGGTTTGTTCCTTTATACTATTTCTATAAAAGGAAATGGCTTCGACGTTGCAGTTGGGATTGGTCAGTGTTGAAGAAGGCAAGCTCAAATGGATTGTCAGAACTTGTATTGAATGTCTCGCTGTCGTTGGTGAGTATGCTTTACATGTATCAGTTGATCAGACAGAGTGGGGAAGACGGTGTCGCTGCCTATGGTGTGATTTCATATTTTGCCTTCACGTTTGCTGCTCTCTTCATTGGTTATGGTATCGGCGTCTCTCCAGTGGTGAGCTATCATTACGGTGCTGCTAATAAAAGGGAGATGCGTAATCTGCTAAAAAAGAGTTTGACGATTGTGGTGACGGGAGGTATTGTGATCGCTCTCTTGGCACAGGTTTTGGCTCGACCTCTTTCTGTTATCTTCGTAGGCTATGATAAAGATCTGCTTGAACTGACGGTTCTGGCATTCCGAATCTATTCGCTTCATTTTATTGTGACGGGAGTCAATATATTCGCATCGGAGTTTTTCACAGCGTTGAACAATGGTCCCGTGTCGGCACTCATTTCTATGGCACGCACTTTGGTGTTTGAAAGCGGTTGTGTGTTGCTGCTTCCGTTCTTGTTTGGCATAGAATATATATGGTGGGCGGTGCTTGTTGCGGAAACGTTGGCTATGATATTGTCGTTCTCGTTGATATATAAATATCGAAACCGTTATGGATATTGGACGGTTAATGATTAATGATTGATGGTTGATGATTGATGATTGATGGTTGACGGTTGATGGTTGATGGTTGATGGTTGATGGTTAAGATTGAGGGTTAAACATGGATATTAAACTAAAGGGGTGTTTGTATGGTGCGGCTGCGGCGTCGACATATGGAATGAATCCGCTGTTTGCTGTTACTTTGTATGGCGACGGAATGAATCCAGATTCGGTGTTGCTGTTCAGATATATGTTTGCACTGCCGATATTGGCGGCGATGATAAAGATGCGTGGACATGACTTCCGTCTCACTATGAAAGAGGCGGTGTCATTATTCATCGTGGGAATGCTTGTGGCAATGTCGTCGCTCACTCTCTATATGAGCTATAATTATATGCCGGCTGGAATTGCGTCGACGATGCTCTTCGTTTATCCGGTGATTGTCGCCGTGCTGATGACGGTCTTCTTTGGAGAGAAATTGAAATTTATTACGGCTTTTTGTATAGCATTGGCGGTTGGAGGAATCGCTATGCTTTATAAGAGCGACGGTACGACGACGTTGAATCCCGTCGGCTGTATAATAGTGCTTTGCTCGTCGCTCACGTATGCTATTTATATTGTGGCGATCAATAGAGACGTGTATAAGCACATCCCAACGTTGAAACTGACATTCTACACTTTGCTTTTTGGTGCAGGATTATTCGCTGCCAGAATAGCATGTGGCTCGACGTTGGTTTGCCCACCTGCTGAGCGTTGGGATATGTGGCTCAACATTGTATGCATGGCGATCTTCCCGACGGTGCTATCATTCGTCTGGACAACGATGGCCATTCAATACGTCGGAGCTACACCTACGGCCATACTTGGAGCGTTGGAGCCGGTCACAGCTGTGGTGCTCGGAATCCTTTGTTTAGGCGAAACGCTTACTGCCAGAGAGACGGTAGGATTGCTTATGATCTTAGTTGCTGTCTGCATTGTGATTGGTGGCAAAAGCATCACGGACAGATTGTTGAGGATAAGGAAATTGTTTCCGAAGAAAAATTCGTAAATTATTAGAATCAGTACGATTGCCTTTATCTTTAAATCTATTTGTTCTATTTAATCCATGTGACAGACTTGCATCCACTAAAATAAAGATGTGCTTGACTATAAGCTTCTCTTGTTGATTTTGAATCTTTAACCATGACTTCTGTGTTGTAGCAGCCGAAAAATGCATTATTGCCTATGTAATTGACTTTTGATGGAATTGTTAAACTTTTTAGGTTATAGCATGAATTGAATGCCTCTTCCCCAATGAGAGTGACCTCTGCAGGAATCTTCAAATCTGCTAAATTCACACATCCCGAAAAGGCGTTATCTCCGATGTAAGAAATACTTTCTGGCATTGATATGCTTATGAGGTTGCTGCAGTCCTGGAATGTGCCATTTTCGATGAATGACACATTGCCTGGAATATCTATACTTGTGAGTCTCTCACAGTTCTGGAATGCATTACATCCAATACGATTGATCCTTTGGGGAATTTCTATGTTTTCCAAGTTTATACAGTTGGCAAAAGCACCGTCGCCAATAGATGTTATTTTGTCGTGCAGTATGATTTCTTTCAAGTCTTTGCAACCATCAAACGTATGGCTTTCAATCTCTTTGACATATTGGGGAATTCTAACTGTTGTCAGACCTGTTCTTGCAAAAGCATTATGCCCAATAGCGTCGATATTGTGAGAAAATACAAACTCTGTCAAATTAGAGCATCCTTCAAATGTGTTATTTCCAATTATTTTACAATCACCATGAAGTTTGACATATGATAGATTTTGACAATTATAAAAAAGTGAGTTCCTTAGTTTTTTTATGTGTTCTGGAATTTCAATTTTTGTCAGTCCGCTTTCTGCGAACGCGTAATTCCCGATATCTGTTACTTCATTGGGAATTCTGATGCTGGTTAATGATTTACATCCCTTAAATGCGCTGTCATTAATCTTTTTCAAGTGTCCTGTCGTTACTTCGGATAGGCTGCTACAGTTTTCAAAAGCTCCGATGCCTATGCTATCAACGAAAACTGATTCTAGTGTTTTTAATTTATTACAGTTTTTGAATGCATAATTACCAATAAATGAGACTTTATAAACATCAGTACCGATGATCACTCTGTTAGGAATCGTAAATGATTCTGGATTCCATCCAAATTTATGGTCGACAATTGCGACAGACCAATTAGATATTTTTTGGAAATGCAGAGGAAGGTCAGATGCGTATTCTGCGTGGTACCAGGTCTTAATTAAGAATTTGTACCACTGTTTCCCAAATGGAATACAAAGTGCAATGGCTGCAATAACAGCGAGGATTTTCTTTGTCATAATTGTTTTGCAATGTATAGATGTGGAAAATCGTATGGACAGCTTTCAAACCTGCCTGTTTAATGATTTGAGGAATCCTATTACGTTGCTTTTGCGCAGGGTAGGGAATTACCAAAATTTGTTCTGGCTTTCGTTGTATTCGAATCCGGCTTCCTCCATTTTCTTGACGATCTCCTCTTTGTCGACGTCGAGAGCATTACAAAGTTCATCAAGATTTGAATAGAAATCTCTTAGTTTCATGTTCAAGAAGCTAAGAAGCATCATTGGATCTGAAGGTATGTTTTCCATATTGTTGATTTTTATTTGTTTCTTATAAAACTAGAATCCATATTGTTTTGCTGACGATATGAGCCAACATGTGAGCTAACATCGCATACTGTATTCCGTATTTGCGGTAGAGCCTTCCGAATACGATGCCGAAAATACCGTTTAGCAGAAAACATCTAAATATAAGCATGCCTGTCAGATTGCCAGATATTTGAATGGTTGCTGGCAGATGTCCTGCAGCAAATGCTGTGGCGGCAATGATATTTGATATGATAAGCACTTTCTCTGGAACGACATCCTCTTTTTTATTAAATAGCTTCCAACCGATGAATGCAAGAAGGCTCATAAGGAAAAGTCGCATCATGACTTCTTCGATTATGCCACCGTAAAGAATTGATGCAATCCAAGTCGGAGCATCAAAGACATTGGACGCTTTGTACGAGCCTTCAAGTTCTGGAATCCATTTTGCGAAGGTAAAGGCATCAGCACTAAGGATAATACCGCTTATAGCTCCTGCAAGTAGGGTAATGATTGATTCTTTCTTTGTAAACTGGAAAGGACGGATTAAATTGAGCTTGTTTGCAATGATATAGCCGAAAAATCCGCAGACTGCAGTATATATAACAGCTTGGAGCGTCATGGTGAGGAAGAGCATTTGCTTACTTCCTATCTGTTGTATAGCGATATCTAAAGTCTCTTCGTCTAAGCTATCAACAGCAAACACTGCGGTAAACCAACCTCCGATTATTGCAATTGGTATCAGACATAATGTGAAAATCAACGGTTTCTTAAATTTCTTCATCTTAACAATCCTCATTTTTTAACAACTGCTATACAATCTCCTTATGAATTGTCTATAGCGGAAATATGAGGCGTGACATATTTTAGATAATCCTCATGTTCCACCAACTAATTTGTTTTGTTTATAAAACAAAAAAGACTTCACTAAAGTGAAGTCTTTTGGAGGTTCCTAGCAGATTCGAACTGCTGTACACGGTTTTGCAGACCGCTGACTAAGCCACTCATCCAAGGAACCAATTTGTTGTTTGTCTCAAGTTCTTAACTTCGTTGTCGTTGTTATTTCCTTTTGACACTGCAAAGGTAGTGCTTTTTTATTACGTGCAAAACTTTTTCGCACTTTTTTTTAGTTTTGATGCGATTTTTTTTGAAAAACTGCGAAACTTGGGAAAAATCATCCGAAAACGGACGTTTTTTGCTAATTTTGAAGTGAAACTAAACAATTGAGAGATTGAAATAGAAAGTATAAAGACATTATGTGGAGTGAATATTTGTCGAAAGAACATAGAGCATATTTATATGATTATAATCTTTTAGATCACAATTTATCTTATTGGGCTCTTTTTATTTTGGTACTTACATTATATACTATCTCCTTAACTGTTAAAATAATTTTAATAGTGCTTCCTTTTGCGTTTGTACTTTTTCTTCTTGCGAATGCATCACAACATAAAAATAAGGAACTCGCATATAAGGAATATGTTAATAATTCTATCCTTGGTCTCATTAAGCCTTCAATTTGCAAACTTGCTTCATTTGTATTAAGAGATTTTTTACCTGCCGATTGGAAAAATAAACCTGGAGCAATGTTTGTTTTGAGTTATATGGATGAGCAAGGTATTGATAGTGTATCAGCAAGGTTAAATGATTCTCTTGTTTTTAATTATGCTTGTTTGGGAATTAGGTATTTGTATTCGTCAAAACGTGAGGATTTGCTAAAAACACTTATTTCATATTGTCTCGCAAACAGTACTTATTGGGAAGACGAGAGTAGATTAAAACGAATAGCTCATCATTTGGATTTTACAAAAGAAGAGTATGAGAGTGTTTTAGAAAATGCATATTTGGAATTGCCAGATAGATATAAACATAACCTCCCTTATTTTTTAGGAAAATGTAATTCTGATAGCCATTGGAAATATTCAAGAAAATATAAGAAATATAAGGCTGAGTTTAATTCAAATGGAAAACAGCGATTTTTCTGTAATAAGATGCCCCATTTTATGGATGTGGCGTTGCCTTTGTTTGCGATGGTTGTGAAGGCTGACCGTCAGGAGATGGTTTGCGAGATTGATATTGTCCGTGATTTTGTGAGAAAAAACGACAGAAAGCATTTTTCTTCAAGAATGAATGAGTTCGCCCAACACTTGAATACTAACTATGTGGTGGAGGATATTGCTTTTGCTACTATCTGGTTTCATAAAAGTAGTGTAATGGCTATTTTTTCGACTATGGTGTCGATGGCGTATGCCGACGGTGATTTTTGTGATGCAGAGATGAATCTGTTGAGGAGGGTAGCGTCGGCAATGCATATTAATTGCGAAGAGTTTGAGGAAATCTTACAGAATGGGGCTGAGTGGGCTGAAGAAGAGAAGAAACGTAAGGAGGAAGAGGATGCAAAGAAAGGTTATTGGACTTCCGATGGACGTGGCAATCGCACGTTCCATAACTCTTCAGAGTCTGAGAAGACGGGGGAGTCGGAACAATCACTACAGAATCTTCCGTATGAGTTGAGAAAGGCTTACGAAGTTTTAGGAATATCCCCGTCGTCCACTTTATCTGAAATCAAAGCTTGCAAGCGAAATCTGATGCGTGTCAACCATCCTGATCTTGTGGCGACAAGAGGTGCTGAGGCTGTGAAGGCTGCCACTATAAAATGCCAGGAAATCAACAATGCTTTTGAAGTGGTGAAGAAGTATAGGAAGGGATGATGTCACTATAAACCTTAAAATTCCACAACGATATCCCCGGCGTTTGGTATTGCGTCGAAAACAAATTGGTCGTATAAGAATTTTTGCTCACCATTTTCCTTGATTGAAACTCGTTTTACAGGAAGTTGCTTTTCTTCCTGCATCACTTTAATTTGACTCTCATGCTCAATGTAGTGTTTGTTCAAATCAGATGTGAACATTATTGTCATTGGTATTGGATTCTCAAACGGTTGATTTGTCGTTAGACGAAAAACATACGAGTTTGATGTGCTCTTCACAGTTTCAAGTTTGGCTGCTTTATGCTGACGGTGGTATCTTATGATATTCGCGTAAGTATCCACCCATAGATTATAGTGCATAAGTGTGTCCAACTGCTGTCGGAACATAGTGTCTTTCACCCATGCGTAACTGAAATCTTTAATTGAATCGCTATAAACACTGTGATACAAGTATGTCAACATTCCTCCGCCTTGCTCAACTTTGGTCAACTGAGCTGCGAAATCATCCAAAGTGGTCTCCGTCATCACGCTATATGCTTTAGTGTCGAAATAGTCGATATTGCCGGAATTGACAAAGTCATCTGTCTCCGGCGTCTTTACTCCTCGTGCTGCACAATAACCATTCTCTACCAAGTAT
Organism: Paludibacteraceae bacterium; assembly: GCA_045641065.1. Lineage (GTDB taxonomy): Bacteria > Bacteroidota > Bacteroidia > Bacteroidales > Paludibacteraceae > UBA1723. The sequence continues at coordinate 18,916 of JAZUGF010000094.1, forward strand.
TGTCTCAACGAATCTGTAATCTCACCGTATGGATAGGCATAGGTGAATATCTTTTGCTGAGGGATCTCTGCCCCTATCTTTTGTTTAGCTGCCTCTACCTCGTCGTTGAATGAGATTCCGTAAGGATGAGGATGGGTTACAGAGTGATTGGCAACCTCATGGCCTATATCCGCTGCTTGGCGCAATGGCTCCCAGTCTCCTACATTTCCTGTTATAACATTGAATGTTGCGACCATATTACGTTTCTGTAATTCTGGCACAACAATGGCTGGATGTCCCGGTGTCCAGTCGTCAAAAGTTAAAGCTACGGCTCCCTTTTGCGCATCTTTCCATTGTGGAATGGATAGCTGCTGCTCTAATGAACTGTTGCTATTACATGCTAACATTGAGATTGCTAATGATATTATTGTTGCTATTTCGAATGCAGATTTTCTAATGTTCATTTTTTAATTGTTTATTTCGGATAGTGTTTGTTTCATTAAACCAAAAATGGGACTCATTAAAGCCCCATTCCCGAATATGCCAAGTTTCTACTCGTCATTCATCATTCTTTTTACCTCAACCATGCTGACTTCATCTGCTTTGGTGCCAATAAGCTGGCAAACCATAACTTTGCAGGCGTCTGCTTGTAGTCTCTGAAGTTGAATAACTCCGTCGTCTGTTAGCGGCATGCGCTTTGTCCAGACTTTGCCGAATTTGGGATAAATCCTCAATTCTACGTTAACCATATTCACTTATCCTTTTATTGTATCCTTTATGCCCCAAAAATACAAACTTACTTTTTCAAAACAAGAGCTTTGACAATTTTTAACACAAAATCATGTGAATTTGGATGAAAAATATCGTTTTTGCACCGACAATTACGAATTATGCATTATGAATTATGAATTGATCTACTGGTTTTCCGAATAAACCAAATCCAATTCGTTCATAAGCATCTGAACCAATGGAGATGCTTTCAAAAGTGCATCAAACTTTTGTCGGTTAGTCAACACTTGTTCTTTTGCAACGTTCTCATCTATAGTATATTGCACCTCAATCTTGGAGTTGGATAGGTGGTTTTTAAGCGCATTGAGCAGGTTGATACGGAAGTTTCCGCTCAACTTTGAATATGCCTCTTTAGATGGAACTTTGATTTGTATCTTGAATGAGTCTATCAACTCAAATTTACATGTACTGATAAGTCCGGCTTCCTGAGATCTCTGCTGGTCTCTCCACTCATTATAGATATTTATACGTGATGTCTCAAGACTTGATTTTGTGACCTCTCTCTCAACCTTATTTTCTTTGACTGCGACGACGAAGTTCTGCTGCTGCTCATCGTTGCATCCACGAATGGAGTGGGTAGTGATGGTATGACCTGCCTGGATAGTCTGCAGATTCATACGCTGTTGAGGCTGATACTGCTGCTGTGGCATTGCCGTAGGTTGGGCAGCCACTGGTTGATTTTGGGCAAACAGTTGCAGGAACGACTTTAGGTAGTTGCTGTCGACATCCCACCAGTCGTCTTTAGCTGGCTCCGTTAGGAGTTTTTTTTTTCGGCCATTATCTGGCACATACGAATTGCTGCAAGCTCAACAAGCAATCGTTTATTTTTGAAAGTAGGGAATTGGATACCGCACTCCACTGCAATTCTCAAACTCTTGTATAGGAAATCCTCTTCACAATCTCTTGCAGCGTCGACATACTGATCTTGAGCGTGCTTGCTGACCTCAAGTAGTGTGACTGTCTTTGGATCACGAGCCATCAAGACATTGCGTAGATGCTGAGCGTAATCGTTGATGAAAATACCCTCGTCGAAACCGTTTGCGATAACTTCATTGATGATAGTAAGCACCTCAGAGACGTTGCCGTTCTTACAGTGAGTCAAAAATCTGAAGTAGTAATCGAAATCAAGTACATTCAAATGCTTAAGTACCTGATCATATGTGATCTTATTGCCGCAGAACGACACAACCTGGTCGAAAATAGACAAAGCATCACGCATACCACCGTCTGCTTTCTTTGCAATGACAGCCAAAGCTTCTTCTTCAGCCTCAATACCTTCCTTTTCAGCGACGCTTGCAAGATGGTCGATAGTATCGTCGATAGTTATACGTTTGAAATCGTAAACCTGACAACGGCTAAGGATAGTAGGCAGAATCTTATGCTTCTCTGTTGTGGCAAGAATGAAGATTGCGTATGCGGGTGGCTCCTCCAACGTCTTCAAAAAGGCATTGAAAGCGGCAGTTGAAAGCATATGGACCTCATCGATGATGTAGACGCTTTTGCTACCAATCTGTGGAGGTGTCATCACCTTCTCAATCAACATACGGATATCATCCACCTTGTTGTTGGAAGCTGCGTCGAGCTCATGGATGCTGAATGATCGGCCCTCAGCAAAACTCTTACAACTTTCGCATTCACCACAAGCCTCGAAATCCTCTGTGCGGTTTGTACAGTTTATCGTTTTGGCAAAGATACGTGCACAAGTAGTCTTTCCAACTCCACGCGGACCTGAAAAGAGGTAGGCACTTGCCAAATGATTCGACTTGATCGCATTTTTCAATGTGTCAGTCAAACCCTTCTGTCCGACGACGGTGTTGAACGTCATCGGGCGGTATTTTCTTGCCGATACGATAAAATCTGCCATATTTGTTTTATAAGTCTATTAACTTATTGAATGTTAATGAAAAACGACATTGATTTGTTGATCTATGTGGTGATTTCTTTCCAACATGTCGGTTTCTTACACAAAAATATAAACTTTCATCAAATGTGCAAAAAAAGAATGAATGGGAAATTGGTTAATTAATAGTATTTGACTAAACTAAGAGAATTTGTTTTATGAATCCAATTGTTTTCACTATCTTTGTGGTTGAAAATTTGTTTAGTTAAATAAGGTAATAAGTATGAAAAAGATTAAAAACAGTACTGTGGAAATTGTAGGTGAAGATGATTTGTTTTCCAATGTATCCAGGCTTATAGATGAAAGTCGTAAGCAAGTGGTAAAAACCTTAAACACAGCAATGGTTTACACCTATTATGGTATTGGCAAGTATATTGTAGAGTTCGAACAAGGAGGAAACAAACGTGCCGAATATGGTAAAGGGGTATTGAAAAGATTATCAGAACGATTGACAGAAAGATTTGGAAATGGATGGTCTACGGATAGTCTTGAGAAGGCACGAACTCTCTTTATTGTTTATTCAAAATCCGCAACAGTGTCGCGGAAATCAGGAGATGGGACTAAAAATGAAAATTCGATACCGCAATTCACACTATCATGGTCTCATTATCTTACGCTTATGCGCATTGAAAATCCTCAGGCAAGAGATTTCTATGAAATAGAAGCATGCAAGCAACAATGGAGTGTGCGTTATCTTCAACGTCAAGTTGGTAGCTGCTTATATGAACGTTTGGCGTTGAGCCGAAATAAAGATGATGTTTTACGTCTTTCCTTAGAAGGTCAGACGTTGGAGAAACCTTCTGATGTAATTAAAGATCCATTGGTGTTGGATTTTATAGGTCTTAAACCTGATAGCTCCTATAATGAATCAGATTTAGAAAGTGCCATTATTGACAAACTACAGGAGTTTTTGATGAAGTGCGGTAAAGGATTTCTATTTGAAGCTAGACAAAAGCGATTTACATTTGATGAAGATCACTTTTATGTGGACTTAGTGCTCTATAATCGGATTTTGCAATGCTATGTATTGGTGGATTTGAAAATGGGTAAACTGACACATCAAGATCTTGGACAAATGCAGATGTATGTGAACTATTTTGACCGTTATGTACGATTAGATTTTGAGAAACCAACAATAGGAATTTTGCTTTGCGAACAAAAAAATAATGCGGTAGTAGAGCTGACGTTGCCAAAGGATTCCAATATATATGCACAACAATATGAACTTTGTCTACCAGACAAGGAAGTTCTGCAAAAGAAATTGTCGGAATGGATTGAAGAGTTAAAACCAAAATTTATGAAGTGACAAATTGGAAATATGAATTATTGAAAAATAAGAGTGACGTAGTTCTGATTGATGGAGAAATCTTAAGACAATTCGTAGATTAAAAAGCAAGAAGTGTGATTGGATTTCCAACCACACTTCTTCTAGTCTTAAATTTGTTTAACGTTATTTCTTCGGCATCAACACCTCCAAAATCACTCCGCTCTGTGCAGGAACTGAAACCTTCAATGGAGCAGATGCACTCAACTCAATCTTGACGCTCTTGCCTGACATCAACTCAGTTGCTGATACCTTGCCCTGCTCGATACCGAAGTATTCAAACATGTGCTGAGGAAGATTGATTAGATTGTCTTTCTTCTCGTCGCTGAAGTTTGCTACGAAAATCAAAACTCTCTCGTCGCTGCGTCTTACATATGCATACTGACGGTGATGATCGAATGAGGCGTTCTCATAGTTGACATACATCACGTCGTAGAATGTTCCGTTGTAGATACACTCGTTGTCACGGCAGATTGTAAGCAGACGTTTGTAGAAATTCTCCAAGTCTTTCTCTGCCTTAGTCGACTTGCCGTTTAGCTTTCTCTGTACAGATGGCACTACAGCATAATCGAAGATTGTTGTCTTTCCGTCGTCGCCACTGAATCCTTGTGCTCCAATTGCTGGCTCACCAAGTTCCTGACCGAAATAAACCATTGTCGGAGCATTTGAAACTGTCGCTGCAACAAACATGGCAGGACGGCCTTTAATCGCGTCGCCAAGCACATGGCTCGACGCAAGACGCTGCTCGTCGTGATTCTCCATGAATGTCAGCATCGACGGTGCAAGTCCATCCAAACGCTGCCAGCATCCTGTGATGGCTGACGCGCTTGCCTTACACTCTGCGATTGCACGAAGAGTGTCGTAAAGGCCAACCTTGTCGTATAGATAGTCGAAATGACCACGGAAGATATAGTCTCTATATTGAGCTGGATTGTATGTCTCTGCAATGAAAATGATCGACGGATATTTCTCCTTCACCTGTGGAATAACCCACTCCCAGAACTCAGTAGGGACCATCTCCGCCATGTCGCAACGGAAACCGTCGACCTTCTTCTTGGCCCAGAACAAAAGGATGTCGCGCATCTTGTTCCAAGTCGACGGAATAGGGTGGATATTTAGTGCGTTTCCATTAGTGTAGTCACGACCATAGTTAAGTTTCACAGTCTCATACCACTGGTAGATGCCAGGGTTGTTAGCGTAATAGTCGTCGCCAGTCACCTTAGCCGGATACTCCACGTATTCCTCCTTAGCCTCGCCCTTCATGTCGAACTGAGCACAAAGAGGCTCGCCTGGAAGGTAGTAGAAATTATTGTCACGGTCGAAACGGACATCTGTGATATCATCTGCACCAAGATCGCGTACACCACGTGGTTTAGCGTCTGAGTTGTAGCTGCGGGCAACGTGGTTAGGAATGAAGTCCATAATCACCTTAAGACCAGCCTTACGAGTGCGGGCGATAAGATCCTCGTACTCGCTCATACGCTTGTCGACGTTTGTTGCCAAATCAGGATCGACGTCGTAATAATCCTTGACAGCGTAAGGGCTACCAGCACGACCTTTCACCACAGCAGGGTGGTCTGCCACGATTTTCTTTGCTGAATAATCTGTTTTAGTGGCGTGCTCAATCACACCAGTGTACCAAATATGAGTAAAACCTGAGTTTTTGATCTCAGTCAAACGCTCTTCTGTGAAATCTGCAAATTTTCCGCATCCGTTTTCAGCGATAGATCCATCAAGTTTAGTCTTCTTAGCCATGTTGCCATACAAACGAGGCAACACCTGGTATATTAAAATCTTTTTTGACATAGTTTGTGTAATTTCAGTTATTGCAAAGATATATAATTTAAGATGAAAATGCAATAAAATAGCGTAGGTTGTTAGAGTGATTGTGAGAAATTGAACAGTAAAATTTTTGTCAGTTTGATTTACTTTGTGCAAACAGGACGTATGGGCATTTTAGTTCCTGGTGATCCGTTGTCGATATCAAAATCAATTCCAAACTCGCCTTCTCTTAAATAAGTGAAATAGAATGGACATAATTCTAAACCGTTATGGTTACATGGCCCTTCATCGCATTCAACATAATGATCATTGTAAGTAGAGGTCCAGTAAGACTTAGGGAAAATACTGCTATCGGAATAGAAAATTTGTTTGTTACTCATCAAAGGCATTTCAATTGACATGCCACTCGGTCCTGTAAACCTTACTATATAACCATACTCTTTGTGGAATGGAAAATCTATAGTGTCTAATTCTATGCTGCATTTGGAAATGAGTTCTTCAAATTCCTCTTTAGTCGGCATCCTCCATTTGCTTCCACAAACTCTTGTGGCTATGTCGAATCTGGGAATTAAATGTCGCAAAGAGTCGATAGTTGCTTCTATGGGAACGTTTTCATATCCCCAACTACTGTATTCTTGATTCAACATAGTATCAGTCCAAGCACATAGTGCACCTTTTGCAGTAGGACAAGATGCTCCGATATTTATATTTGCCCATTTGACTGACAGTCCTAAGTCGACTGCTGTGAGTTCATCTGGTGCACACAGAGAGTCAAGAAATGATTCTTCTGCTTCCCACATGATTTTCTTCTGCTCCTCGTGTTCCTTATGCGATTTTTGCGCAATACGTAAATCCTCAATGTTTTGTTTTATAGATTTGATATCATTTTCTTTCTTTGATACCTTTTCTTGGATTGCTTCGATTTCGGTAGATAGATTCTCGTTCTCCTCGAATTGCATGTATGCAAAATAGGATAGACCAACAATGGCCACGATCATGAAGCAAAGAGAAACTGCCTTTAAGATATTTTTATTCATAACTCCTTACTTCGAATTCAAACTGTCAAGACTGACTCTCAAACTGTCCAAATGAGTATGAGAAACTTCCAATTTAGACTGTAGTGTATTGTTCATGTTCCAAAGGTATATGTTTAGCCCGATCGTAAACAAAACTAAGCCGCCACATATTTTCAATGCAATATTCATGTTGGTGAATTCTGTTTTAGTGTCAATTGCTATTTGCCTTAAATTTTTAATGTTGATAAAAAAAAGAGATCAAGATTTCTCTTGATCTCTCTCCCGGTGCGGATGACGGGACTCGAACCCACACACCTCTCAGTACTAGATCCTAAGTCTAGCGCGGCTACCAATTACGCCACATCCGCTTTTGCGATTACAAAAGTACTGCTTTATTTTTAATCTGCAAATTCTAAGGAATTTTTTTTAATGAAAAATGCGATTTTTTTTGAAAAAGTGCTTTGTGAAGATCAAAAGTAGGATTTTTCTGAGCTCTCCGCCTTATTTTGAGATAAAATAATAGTGGGTAAAAGGGATTCCTTTTACCCACTATCACAAGATTCTATATTAATTGTCTTTTATTCCTTTATAATCTTTGTAGAATATGCACCAATCTCTTTCTTGATAGTAAGCACATAAGTTCCTTTTGCAAGTTGCGACGTCGCAATCTTTCCTCCATAGATCACTCCTGCCGACGCTACATTGCCAGCCAAATCAATCACTTCGTATGAAGATCCTTCAGCATCATCCACATTCAAAATATCCTTTACTGGATTCGGATATACTCCCAACGCTACTGCATCCACTTGATCAACTGAGTTTTCTCCGTCTCCTGTTGTGATCACAAGTTCGATAGGCTCCGTCACATTCTTGATTGAGCAACGGCCATCCCAAGAAAAATCCACCTTATCTCCTTTTGCTGTCGACACACTCTCGATATGGAATCCTGCCTCTGGTGTGATTACAACCTCAGCATCTTCTCCATGTCGCACCATATCATTGCCTCCATTCACCTCAATTGTCGCATGCTCAGATGAGGATTTGATTCGGTAGGTCTCTTTGTATCTTGCGATGATGTTTCTTCCATATACTTCATTTTCCGAAGGATCAAGATCAATATTGTTCAAATACGCAAGAACCATATAAACCATTCCATTAGATGCATCCTCTCTAAAATATGGAAATGTTCCTGTTTCTTCTGCAGCCAATACCCACTTGTTTTCTAACGTTACTCCATCATATTTAGCGAAATATGTTCCAGCAATAGATTGACCATTCAATTCAATATCCTCGGTAAACTTGACACTCATATCTGAAGAGGTTCCTCCCATTCTAATAATATCATCATTAGCGTCAAACCAGAATCTTGACTCTTGCTTCGAATTGAAATTCCAAGTAGGAACATAAGCATACCCTTCCAACTTTCTTAAAGTCATGTTTGGCAAAATATCGTAAAAGTAATCATCTCCACCGTCCCACACTCTTAATGGTTGAGCCCCAACAATCTTATTTTGAGAGTTTACTGCAAATCGCTTGATCTGTCCGTCATTACCATTTATTACATTATATGCCAAAAGATCAATCTTATCATCCTTTACCAAATATTTGCAAAAAGCAGCGCAAGCTTTTGTACTTAAATTCTTGTTCTTTGCAATCACAGGATTCTCTGGATCGAGACTTATATTGCATTCCTTTCCTAAGAATGGAACATACATAAACAAAGTGTCTCCTGCAAATGTCATATAAGGTGACAAATGGTCACTATTGACATCTTCCGTCTCATCATTTTTATCTGAGCCTAAACAAAATACATTTTTTAACTCTAGATCTTTTGAAAACACATACAAGCATTTGTCATTATCTCCATAACGAGAGAATGAAACTGGATTGTCTTTGTTTACCCGGCTGTAATCTTCATTAATATCAAACATAAACCATAAGTCACCTTCTGGAGATACAGCATAACCATTCCTGTGTAAATCGAAAGGATTGAATCCGTTATCTACAAAATTATCAGATTCCAATTCAAAACTCTTTTTTACGCTTCCATCAGAAATATCAATCTTAAGTAGAAAATATGAAGATTCGTTAGTTGGAGTAAACTTCTGTTCGCCATAAGTCAAATCTGAATTTCCCCACATGACAGTGATTGGCAAAAAAAGTTCATCGTCAATAAGGGAAAACCTGCTTGCATCACCATCAAACGCAACTTGCCATATAAATTCTCCATCTATATTCATTTTTTGAAAATAGCCAGGGATCAAACTGTAAAAATTTCCTTTTCCATCTGGAATTCCTTCATAGAATTCGTGATAGGTAAAAGGTATATTAGTATTGCCTAAATAGTCTATTCCATAATCTCCATTGGAATATACCTTTAGTTCACACTCATCTGCATTCGCTGAAAGCAGACTTAGCAAAGCCATTAATGTACATAAATATCTCATATTCTTAGTCTTGTTTTTTTCCACCTAAATAGACATACATATAGTGAATTCTCTCTTCAATCTTCAACACTAAAATATATTTTAAACAATGAATTCAATAAATTGCGACTTTTCGCATTATTATACTTTGCAAAATTAATGTTTTAATGTATTGCTCCTTTAATTTGTTTTTATTCTTGTTTATCCTCCCCCATTTTTTAACATTTGTTAACCAAACCCTTGGCTGGAGTGGGGCGACATTTTAAAAACAAGAGGAGACGGTGTGCCCGTCTCCCATGTAAAAATTATGGAAAAGTTTGTTTTATTCTCTTTTATACTGGTACTTAAATTGTGGAATAAATTACTAAATTTGAGACTCCGTCGTTCACACGTGGGAAAACCCAAATCTTAAAAACATGCGTGTTTTTTAAGACGCTGCAAAATTAGTAATCTGTAGATTCTAAATTGGATTTTTACATTATTTAACATCTTTTTTCAATTTTATTAACTTTTGTCTGATAATAAATCGTGTCGAACGATTTAATTAAAAATATTGGTTAAATGTCATGTTTGATTAAATAATAAAGCTAATGTACTGAATTATAATCAAATGCAGATGATGCTTGGGGGTGTAACCCTTTGTCTTGACCCAAATTCACAATTTTAATGGTTTGCTTGACAAGAAATGAAAAAACCTGAAGCTTAAAAAGCCTCAGGTTAACTAAATTCAAATTAACAATCGACGGATTACTGTGCGTTTGTCTCAGCACGCATATTGTCCATCATACGTTTCAAGACGCTCTGCATAACATTGATCTCATCCTCGCTGATTCCCTTGAATGCTTTCTTGAATGCGACTTTTGTTACCTCAATGATTCCTGGAACTACATCTTTACCCTTCTTAGTTAGGTAGATGTTCTTTGCACGTCTGTCGTTAGGGTCACTTCTTCTCTCCAACATCTTCAATCCTTCTAGCTCATCGATCAAACGAGTGATGCTTGGACTGTCTTTGTCAAGTGAGATAGCGATGTCTCTCTGAGTTAGACCATCGTAGAAGTTTAGCAAGAATACTACCAATGCCTGCTCGAATGTAAGCTCGTACTTAGCATCCTTCAACTCTTTGTTAGCCAACAAAGTGATTGCCTCGCTGATTCTACCGTTCTTAACCGCCAAAATGACGCTTGTTTCTAGAGTCAATCCTTCCATAGGGATTGACGTACGCATGTTTTCCTTTTCCATATTCCACATAATTTTTATGCAAATATATAGTTTTATTTGTAATGAATGCAAGAAACAATATCGTGTTTTTTATCTTTTGGAGTTTTGTATAATAAAAAAGTACTTTTAGTGCACAAAGTATACTATAAAAGTGCTGATTTCTTGCTATGGAGATGTATGTATTGAATTAGTAAACAATAAAAAGCACGTTTTGCTAACAAAACGTGCTTTTTTTATCGTAAAGACAACTGCCTTAAAATTTCATAGATTTATTTAGCAGACTTTTTTGCCTTTTTTTCTGTTGCTTTTTCAGCCTCTTTTTTTGCTTCAATTGGCTTTGCCTCAACTGGTTTCTCTGCTTTTTCAGCCTTTTTTGCTGGCTTTTCTGCTTTCTCTGCCTTAGTTGCTTTCTTGCCTGCCTTTAATGCTGCTAATTCAGCCTCAAGAGCAAGTTTTTCTTTTACCAATGAGTTCAACTCCTCCTCGCTTACGTTTTTAGGGAAGAAACTGTCGACACGTTTGCTGAAATCAGACATCACATTCATATAGTTGATGAATGCGTCGTATGGTGAATCGTATGGGCAGAACGACTGGTTGTAGAATGAGGTACTCATGTAATACAAATGGTCTGTTGACTGCAATTTGTACCAGTCGTCAATAATCTGCTTGTTTGAACATCTGTTAACCTTGTCTGCTAGAGCGAACAACTTGTTGAATGCTTCGTTCTGGATTGAATTAGCAAGCCATGGTGATAGATCTTTTGTTGCATTTGCCCAAGTTGTAGGGTGGGGTGCTGAGATCTGATCTGATGGCATATTGTTGTTGATCACCTCTGATGGAGTAGCAAACTTGATACCTCTGCTTGCTGCAACCTTTGGTAATGCTTTGAAGAAATCAAAGATGCCGGTGTTGGCGTTCTGGATCTCTCCCAAAACCTCGTAATTCATGAATAGGTTGACAACCTGCTCGTTTGGATTATCCATGATCCAGTTAGCGAACTTGTCTGCTGTCAACGGGAATTCTTTCCAACCCCAGTCTGAGAATCTGTATGCGATATCGTCGCTCATTCCACAGTTTTTCAAAAGAAGTTTCAATCTTTGGTTGGTTGCCGAACAGTATACGTAGTTAGGACTCTTCCAATCCAAAGTTTGTGGAGCTCCCTCTGCCAACATTCCTGTGAATCCCATATTCACAACTCTGTCGACCATGTCGTCGCAGAATAGCAACTCTGAGTTTCTGAATACTTTTGGCTTCTGTCCGAATAGAGCCTCGATCTTCTTTGAGTGAGCCTCTACCTGCTTCTCGAATTCATTGTTCTCTTTGCGTAGTGATGCGAAAGAGTGTGCGTATGTCTCACCTAAGAATTCCACACAGCCAGTCTTTGCAAGCTTCTTGAAGCTGTCGATCACCTCTGGGCAATACTGCTCAAGCTGCTCCAATGCCAAACCGGAGATTGAGAATGCGGCTTTGAACTCGCCCTTGCTCTCCTTGATCATCTGAAGCATTGCGTTGTTAGCTGGAATATAGCAATTCTGTGCAATTCTCTTTATGATAGCCTCATTGTTGGCGTCGTCGAAATAGTGGTGATCGGCACCAATGTTGAAGAATCTATATCTTTTTAGTCGAAACGGCTGATGTATTTGAAAGTAAAAACAAATCGACTTCATATATCTAACTTTTTAATTGTTCGTAATTTATTTGTGGCCTAACACCTGGTTGTATACGTTGATGACTTTGTCTCCTGCGTATTCCCACTTTATTTCGTCTACCTCTTTCTTTCCTTCCACCTTCAAGTATTCTGCGAAAGCATCGTTGGTAACAATCGAATGGATGGCGTCTGCAGTAGCGTCGATATCCCAATAATCCACCTTGATCACCTTTGATAGGATCTCGGCGCATCCACTCTGTTTCGACACGATTGTAGGCACTCCACATTGCATTGCCTCCAACGGTGAAATTCCGAATGGCTCTGACACCGACGGCATGATATATAGGTTGCTGCTCTTAAGCATCTCGTATACCTGCTTTCCTTTCAAGAATCCTGTGAAGTGGAATCTGTCAACGATGCCGTATGCCGACGCAAGGTCAACCATCTCTGCCATCTTGTCGCCTCCACCTGCCATTACGAAGCGCACATTCGGTGTCCTTTCCAACACCTGTTTTGCTGCCTGCACGAAGAATTCCGGACCCTTTTGCATTGTGATTCGTCCAAGGAATGTTACGATTTTGTCGCCACTGTTGTTGTTTGGCTTGATATCCAAGATCTCCTGGCTCAACGGAGTCACTGCATTGTGAACTGTTGTCACCTTTCTTGGATCAATGTGATATTTGTTGATCACAGTGTCTCTTGTCATATTGCTCACTGTGATAATATGATCAGCCATATCCATACCGTACTTCTCGATTCCGTAGACGGTAGGGTTCACGTTTCCACGACTTCTATCGAAATCAGTCGCATGAACGTGGATTACAAGTGGTTTTCCAGTCATCATTTTTGCCTTCACACCAGCGTTGTATGTTAGCCAGTCGTGTGAATGGATGATGTCGAAATTGTTTGATCGGCATACTACACCAGCCACTGCGTCATAGTTGCGGATCTCCTCAAGCAGGTTATCTGGATAACGTCCGGAAAAACCTACTGCTCCGATTCTGTCAGTTCCGATGAAACGGTTGTCCTCACAGATGCAGTTTCTGAGATGGTAATACTCGTCGCTGCTCATTCTGTCTTCCAACGAATCATTTAAGAATTTGATATCTGGATCCTGCCAAACAATCGGCACTTTGTTTGCTGCAATGATTTTCAAGAAACTCTGGTCTTCATCGCCCCATGGCTTTGGCAATACTAATGTGATGTCCATATCTTTGTGTAGGGACATTCCTTTAATCAATCCGTAGCTTGCCGTACCAAGTCCTCCTAATATGTGAGGTGGAAACTCCCACCCAAACATTAAAGCCTTCATAACTATCCTTTCCTTTACTCTGCCTCAAACTTGCTCAGTAATTGTTTTGCTCTGATAACTTCGCAAACATTTATTCCGTACGACATTCCTTCGCTACTCTTGTATGGAGCCATTCCGTCGTACATCTCTGAGTATGTGCCTATGGTATTGTTAAACACTTCATCTTCCAATCCGTGCATTGATCTTTCTGCAAACGAGTAACCGCTCTGTTTGTAGACACGGAGATAACTTTCTATATATGCTCCCATCAACCAAGGGTAAACTGCACCCTGGAATGCTGAGTAGTCTCTTCCTTGTTGTCCGCCTGCACCGTTCCAGTGGAAGTTGTTGCTGTATGGACTCAACGATCTGATGCCCTTTGGTGTAAGCAACTCTTTTGTCGCCATATCCAAGATTGCTTTCTGCTGTTCTCCGTTAAGTGGAGAATATTTCAATGCAACAGCCCAAAGCATGTTTGGACGGACACTTCTTTCAAAATGATCACCGTCTACAAAATCAAATAGGTAAGTGCCGTTCCAGAATATATCTGTGAAACTGTCGCCAACCTTTTCTGCTAATTGATCGTAAATGTTGTTGCTTGTAAGCTCTGCTGTGAACTTCAATGCATTGTACCATAATGCGTTGATTTCTACTGCCCAGCCGCTTCTCGGTGTAATCAACTCTCCGAAAGCTCCAATTGCATTCATCCATGTCATTGGTGTCTTCCAACCATGGATATAAAGTAGACCGTTGTTTGTTAGTTCTATATTAATATGTAGACCAGCCTTAATAAAGTCGACGATGCTGCTCAACTTGTCAGCATACTTCTTCTTCGCTGTATTCTTTCCAAATGTATTAGCGTAGTCTTGAATTGCTTTTGCGTACCATAGCACTACATCTGGTTGCTCTATTCCTATTATATTTTGATCGTATTCCTTATCTTCTGAAGCTGACATTAACTTCTCAATCTCGACACCAAGAGTTTCAAGGTGGATGTCAATTTCTTTCTGATTTGTACCTGCTGCGATTAAACCAGGAATTGCGATGGCCATGTTTCTTGCCACACACTTATACCATGGGTAGCCAGCCATCATATATGATTTTCCATCTTTCTCTACGAACATGCTTTCTGCAGTCTGCTTTAGCACATTTATCATGGAGTCTGTGGAATCTTTTTTGATATTAGAGTTGAATGCGTTCTCTATATCTTTTGATTTAGCATCTTTTAATCCGGCAGTGAAATAAATCTCTTCGCCTTCTTTTGCCTCTACTATAAAATGTCCTGCTACATATAGATCTTCTCTATCATGGTAGCCACGATCTCTTTCGTTGAAGTATTCAAGGTTTTTCTTCCAATATCCTGTCGCAACAAACTCACCTTTCTTAGAAATCTGCAAGCTTAGCATAGGATATTTGTTGTATAGGGATAATGCTATTCCGTTGCTGATTGCTTTGTATTCCTTGTGGACGGAATTGTTCTCAACGCATAATTCATCTGTGTCGCGAAAAGCAAGGGTAGGCTCAATCTTTATTGATGTATTACCGCTTAGAACCTTATATCTGATTATCAGTCTGTTCTCGTTTTCGCAAAGCACTATGCATTTTTCAATAACAGTGCCTCCTGCTCTGTATGTGATTGTAACAGAATTTGAATTGTAATCAAACAGACGCATGTAATTATGTCCGTTTGGCGAGAAATGACCAGCTGTGTATTCGTGCACGCCTAGATTGTATTCAGCACCATTCTGAATCAATGTCTCGTCGATAGATGAAATCAACAATAACTTCTGCTTGCCTTCTAATGTGGATGGCACTACAAACGCACCGTGATACTTGCGTGTGTTGCAACCTACTGTGGTTGTGCTATAGTATGCTCCAAGCTTGTTTGGGATAACAACTTCTTTTTGTAAAGATTGTCCCAAATCTGCTAATATCGAATTGTCGAACTTAAGATAGCCCATATAAGTTTCTAATATTAATTACCCCTTAATAGTACACAGTACTAATTATCTTACAAATTTACTAAAATTAAATCCTTTTTAGAAATTTTAAATATGTTGTGCAGCATTGTTGACCACAAAAAATATCAACAACGCAAAGATACAACTTGTGAATTGTTGTGTCTTGAACTTTTGCTTTTTACAGAAACAAGGTGATTTTAAATATCTAAAATATTTACAATTACCTTGTTAGTGCTTTTTGTGATAGTCAATAAGATTCTCCAGTGGAGATTTCTGCACATCATTGAGTTTGTAGCCATATTGTGAGGCTACCAATGCTAGCTCTCTTCTGAATTGCATGGCTACTCCGCCTACAAATGAAATCTGCTTTGTTCCGTAGATGTCGTAGTGAGCGACGTTGCGCTTGAAAAACTCACGGAATGAGTTCATCACAAGTGTATTGATGTATGCATTTTCAATTCGTTTGGCTATGAATGGCACGAAACTTGCAAGGTAACGATTTGGAAAAGGTTTCTTGTAAACATTTTCCATAATCTCTTCTTTGCTTGTCTGGTATTCATTGAAGAAATCTTCTGCCAACTCTGTTGATGTCAAACCTTTTAGAATATCACTAACCAATCGTTTGCCAAGATATCCACCACTTCCTTCATCACCAAGCATAAAACCGAGTGATGATACGTTGTCAACGATCTTTTCTCCGTCGTAATATCCTGAATTTGAACCTGTTCCTAAGATTGCTGCGATGCCTTTGTCGTCTCCGAAAAGTCCACGTGCAGCTGCTAAAAGATCACTTTCCACTTCCACAAATTCAGAATGGAAAGCTTGTTTGAAACATTCCTTAATCGCATTTGACTGCTCTTCAAAAGCACAGCCTGCTCCATAGTAGTAAACATTTTTTAGAGCATTTTCTCTTTCTCCTCGTATCTGCGACTCCTTCAAAGTTGACACCATTTCTTCTGTCGACTGGTAAAATGGGTTGATTCCCGGTAAAGAGTAACGTCTCTCCTCATTTTGCTCATCGACTATAACAATATCCAATTTTGTTGAGCCTCCCTCTGCAATAATCATATATCTGTATGTATTAAAAAGCTAGCTCTACAAAAATAGTTGATTATTTGAATGTTGACAATTTTTTGAATAAAAAATGTATATGCAGATTACTTATGGTGTAGATTTTATGGACGAAATGTGCTGCTAACGACTAAGCAAAATTATAAATAGTAGGGCAGGTTTCATTCCTGCCCATAATTTTCGTCTTCGTCTTCGTCTTCGTTTTCGTTTTCGTCTTCGTCTTCGTCTTCGTCTTCGTTATTGTTTCTTCTCAACTGTGTATCCCATCGACTTTAGTTTGCTGAACAATGAGTCTGCACTAATCTTCTGTGGCTTGAATTCCACCCAAACAGTTTTGTCGTCTAGTGAGACTTTTAGATCTGTGACTCCGGTCGTGTATGTGAGTTCGTTTGTTATTCTGTTCACGCATCCCTGACAGTGCATCCCTACTTTGAATTCAGCAGTGTCTTTCTTCGCTACTTTCTCCTTCTCCTTTGCTGATGCCATCACTCCAATCATTGCAATGGCTGCTGTAAATAATATCTTCTTCATTGTGATCTTATTTATAATCAATTTTATACTTTACTGTGGCATAGAACTTTCTTCCTTCGATTGGTCCGTAAATCATCGTACCGTCGAAATTCTCCGACCATGGTTCTTTGGCACTTATGATCGGATTCTTCTGCTTGAAGTTTCCTATGTTTTCACAGCCTACAAAAATATCTAAATATCTGAAATGTCGTGCCACTTGCGCGTTAAACAATGTGAATGCTTTGTAAGTTTTCTCCCAAAGTGGATTTTCTTCGTCTGGTTTTGGCATGTTTCCTTTGCCATTACACTGTGCTGTGAAATCAAATTGCCATTTCTTCAGCTTTGTCTCATAACCTGCAGTTGCAACGACTTTATTTCGTCCGGTAAGCGGCTTCTGCACCAATTTGCCATTGTCAAGTGGTTGCTTAACTGTAGTGTGTCGGTATGCTCCAGTCAATGTGAATCCTCTGAACAGTTTTATGGATGCTTCTAATTGGGCTGTATTGCTGAACGAGCGTCGGCCATCAAGGTTTGAGATTATAATCATGTGTGGATCAGCATTGTAGTCTATCAACATTTGTTCCTTGAAATCAGTATAATACCATTCCGCACTTATGCTTGGTTCAAATTTTGAATCATCGTTTGTCCATTGCGCACTCACTCCGTAGTTCCAACTCTTTTCTCTCTTGATATCCTCGGTGATTATAATGTCTCTGTTTGTAATCAACAACGATGGATTTTCAGCGTATAGATGAGGTGTACGGCTTCCATAGGAGATGGCTCCTCTGACTTGGATTTCTTCCGTTGGTGAATACATTAAATGTAGACGTGGGGTTGTGAACCAACTGTCAGTGTTGATGTAATCTTCTCTTAAACCTAAGATTGCTGATATTCTTTTTGTTGGCTTGTATGTGAACTCGGAGAACAAACCAACGGATCTTTCATTTGTGTTATCGTTGGCAAGATTCAACTTTTCATCAAAATTATCAATGACTCCGTTCAATCCACATTTCAATTCCAACTTCTTATTTAAGTCACTCTGATAGATGGCGTTGAGATATGTGTTTAGTTCATTCGCGTCGTAAGGGATCAATCCGTAATTGCTTTCCATATCGTGATACGATGCGGATAGTATAATTCCGACGCTACGATGCTTTTCTGGGTTGATGATAAATCCTTCTTTTGCAAACGCTTCAAATCTGTTGGTGTTGATAGATACTTTGTATGGGTTCAACATATCCTCCATCTGACCTGATTTGCGTCTCTCACCGATATATTTTACTCCTGCTTGTTGGCGTAGAATGCCTCTGCTTGCAAACCAACGGTTGTAGATATTCACTTGTTTTGTGTCCGGCATATCCATGAAAGAATCTCCATTTTCATCACCACACTTTAAATTATCACTGTAGTGGGCAAAGAGTAGGGTAGATGTGCTGTCGGAAAATCTGTGTGAAAATAATGCGTCTGCCTGATACATTGATTTGCTGTCTATGAATGCACTGACATTAAGTCTGTCTGAGTTCTGTGGCTTTTTCAATTCAATATTGATTTGGCCTGACATAGCATCGTATCCATCTACTACTGATCCACTTCCTTTTGAAATCTGAATACTACTGATTAGTGCACTTGGAATATAGTTGAGACCGTAAGGCATGGCAAGTCCATGAAATACAGGTATTTTTTCTACGGTCATCTGCACATATTGGTTGGATAATCCAAGCAGACGAATTTGCTTTGCTCCGGTTGCGGCATCGGAGTAGGAAACGTCGACAGATGCGTTTGTCTGAAAACTTTCGCTAAGATTGCAGCAAGCGGCACGGAATAGTTCTCCTGCACCAATTGATTGGACTTGAAGGGTAGTGGTACGCATGTTTGTGAGGCCGTTCTTCGCTTGGATAGTTACTGTCTCTAATGAAATTGGTTTAAGATTGATTTGAAAGTCAATTTGGTTGCCTATTTTTATGGTATCAGAATTGTAACCAGCAAATTCAACAACAAGTTTGCTATTGGAAGAGATTTCATCTTCCAATAAAAATTTACCTTCGCTATCAGTAAATGCTCCTTTTTTTGAACCGAGTACAGAAACGTATGCATCTGGAATTGGATCATTTGATTCCCCGAACACAACTCCTTTAAGAGTGGCAAGCCACATAACCAATACAACAGAAAGTGTCATCATCATCACATTTTTACGTTTGCAAAGTTACACTTTTTATGCCCTCAATTCAATACCTAAATAGTGGAATTTGATGTAAACGAATATGAGTATTACGAGTAAATACTATATGATCAAACGAAAAAGACGAAGAACAAATCATTGTTCTCCGTCTTTTGTATTTTCGTTTTCGTTTTCGTTTTCGTTTTCGTTATTAATAAGCGAATCCAAGTCCAACAGCACCACTGCGAGTCGTTAGGTTTTCTCCGATCTCAAAGTCTGGTGATTTCATTAGTTTGCGTAGACCGTAATCATAGTCTGCAAATATGAAGACTCTCTTGATATGAAACTGGATGCCAGCAGAAATACCTGCGTCAAAACGGCTGATCATCTTAAATAAATCTTTTACTTCTGGATTGTCACTCTTTCCTGCAACACCAACTGCAGCATATGGTCCGACCATAAGACCCAGACCAATTTTTCTTGAGAATTTGATTAATGCTCCAATAGTTACAGGAACCTCTGCATAGTGGATTGTGCAGTTTCCTAAGAATGTCCCGTTTTCCTGACCTTTCTGAGCATACACTGCTTGAGGCATAAGATAGAATGATGATTCACCAAGTGGAAGATATCCTCCGATACCACCTCTGATACCTAGTTTAGATTCAGAACCATCTGTAGACATTTTACTGAACTGTGCACCTACTTTTGCCATTGAAATTGGCTCTGCACATGCGATAGCAGAAAGCAGTAGCGTTAGTACTGCCATAATAAGCTTTTTCATATTGTTAGAATTTAAGGACTAAATAATTCTTATGATTAAGGACTAAAATTTTGAAAATGCCTTGGTGCTCAAGCACCAAGGCATATTTTATAATGAATAGGACTCAAATTAGTCCTGCATCATTTTCTTGTAAAGGTTTCTCATCGAAACTGCTTCAGCGATCTTGCTGTGAAGAGCATCTACGCTGATACGCTCCTGCTCCATTGTGTCGCGGTAACGAACTGTTACAGTATTGTCCTCCAATGTCTGGTGGTCAACTGTGATACAGAATGGAGTACCGATAGCATCCAGACGACGGTATCTCTTTCCGATTGTATCCTTCTCCTCGTAAGCACAACGGAAATCGAACTTCAACTCGTTCATGATTGCCTGTGCCTTCTCTGGTAGACCATCCTTCTTCAACAATGGAAGAACTGCACACTTAACTGGAGCCAAAGCTGCTGGCAAGTTAAGAACGACACGAGTGTCACCCTCCTTGACAACCTCTTCCTTGTATGAACCAGCAAGAACTGACAAGAACATACGGTCAACACCGATAGATGTCTCGATTACGTATGGGATATATGACTTGTTGTCTTCTGGATCGAAGTACTCAAGCTTCTTTCCTGAGAACTGTCCGTGACGGCTCAAATCCCAGTTTGTACGTGAGTGGATACCCTCAACCTCCTTGAAACCGAATGGCATCTCAAACTCGATATCTGTAGCTGCGTTAGCGTAGTGTGCCAACTTATCGTGATCGTGGTAACGGTACTTCTGATCTCCAAGGCCTAAAGCTCTGTGCCACTTCAAACGGAAATTCTTCCAGTGCTTGAACCACTCCATCTCTGTGCCTGGCTTGCAGAAGAACTGCATCTCCATCTGCTCAAACTCACGCATACGGAAGATGAACTGACGAGCAACGATCTCGTTACGGAATGCTTTACCGATCTGTGCGATACCGAAAGGAATCTTCATACGTCCAGTCTTCTGTACGTTCAAGAAGTTTGTGAAGATACCCTGGCAAGTCTCAGGACGTAGGTAAACATCCATTGTGTTGTCTGCAGAAGCACCGATCTGAGTCTTGAACATTAGGTTGAACTGCTTAACGTCAGTCCAGTTTCTTGTTCCTGAGATAGGACATACGATCTCCTCGTCAAGGATAATCTGCTTTAGCTCATCAAGGTTATTGTCGTTAAGAGCCTTAGCGAAACGCTCGTGTAGAGCATCCTTCTTCTCTGTGTACTCCTTAACGCGCGCGTTTGTTGACATGAACTGATCCTTGTCGAATGAGTCACCAAACTTCTTGGCTGCCTTCTCAACCTCCTTGTTGATCTTATCCTCGTATTTTGCGATCTGATCCTCGATTAGAACGTCGGCTCTATATCTCTTCTTTGAATCACGGTTGTCAATCAATGGGTCGTTGAATGCGTCAACGTGACCAGAAGCCTTCCATGTAGTTGGCTCCATAAAGATTGCAGCATCGATACCTACGATGTTCTGGTGTAGCAACGTCATGCTATCCCACCAGTATTTCTTAATGTTGTTCTTCAACTCTACACCGTTCTGACCGTAGTCGTAAACAGCTGCCAAACCTCCATAAATCTCACTTGATGGGAATACGAAACCATACTCCTTACAGTGCGAAACTAATGCCTTGAATGCATCTTCCTGTGAAGCCATAATCTTTATAATGTATTTAAATTTTACTTTTTTACCGGGCAAAGATAATAAATTATTGTTTATGAATAGGTGCTATTATGCCAATTTTTACGCATTTGCCGTTTTTACGCATATATAAATGAAGATTTTATCTATGCCTAAGTTTGATTTTTTTTATGTTTTGATGTGGTGGAAAAGTACAAAAAATATATAATTATTCATCCAAACGTCTTGTTATAAATTGCAATTTTTGATTTTTTTTTCTTAGATTTGTCGTGCCAATCTAACATTTAGGACAGATAAAATAACATAAACGTAATAATTTTAATAGGTAGGTTATGTGTAAGTTTAATTTTATTGCAGCGTTCTGTATTCTCTGCAGTGGCTTGTCTGCGAAAACAGTCACGACGGTGAAGACGGAACTGAAAAGCGGTGAAGAAAAATCGTTCACGCTTGATGAGACGGGAGGAGTCTCTTTCTCCAACCGTAGTATGTTAATCCAGAAAAATGGAGACGATGCAATCACGAAAATTGATCTTAAAGATGTCGAAAGATTGAGTTTCTCTAATGGAGAAGCTTCGGATGTCGATCAAATTTCGGATGCTAAGTTGAAGGTTTATCCTAATCCCGTGGTGGATATCTTGAAGGTTGAAGTCGACGGGACAACGGAAGTGGTGATTCTTTCTGCTGACGGAAGGATTGTGTTATCTCAGACAGTATCGCAGAATGCGGACATTAATGTAAGTAGTTTGTCCGCTGGCATCTATTGGGTGAAAATCGGAGGTTCAACATTTAAAATTGAGAAGCTATGAAAAAACGTATGATTTTATCAGCAGCTTCACTCGCTGCTTTGATCTCTTTTGCTCAGGATAAGATTAATATTTACCTTGATAACGATACAGAATCTTTTAATATTGAGGATATTAGCCTTATTAAATTTGTCGATGGAGTGATGCAGATATCTGGTAATGTCGACAAACAGATTAACGTTCCTGAAATCTCGTATGCTGATTTCTCATTGGATGCAAGTAAGTCTGACACCATTTTTGTCACTTTCGACGGGGATAAGGTCACCGTCAACGATTATATATATGACAAGATTTCTTACACAGCAGACGGAGCTAATGTTTCATTTGCGTCGGCACAGGATAAAAAGAGCGTAGTCTATTATCTTTCGGGAACTTCTACAGATGGTTCATTCTCAATCACTCCTGACAGAGCGTTCACTCTTGTGATGGACAATCTGTCGCTTTCGAGTGCGTCGTCGTCGCCAATTGTGATTAATCTTGGTGCTGATGGAGATTCGTATGCCACAAATGTAGAGTTGAAAGGATCGTCTAAACTCTCAGACGCGCAGACTTCATCTTATAAAGGATGCATCTATGCAAAATCTAAATTGAAATTTGGAGAATTGGGTGGAGATGGTGAACTTTCCATTTCTGGCAACACAAAGCATGCTATCAATTCATCTAAGAAGACGGAGTTTTATGCCGGCACTGTCAATATCGTTTCTGCAAACGGAGATGGTTTGAACAGTGATGGATTGCAGATGTATGGCGGAAAATTGAATATCTCAGGCACATCTGGTGATGGTGTCGACGCTTCAGAATCAATCTTGATTGAGAAGGGAGAGTTTGTTTTCAATTCTTCTGCCGACGATGTGAAGGCTTTGAAGTGTGATTCTTCAATCGTTGTAAAGGGAGGAAAGGTTGATATCACTATGACTGGAGCCGCTGCAAAGGGAATGAAAACGTCACTTGCAGATGTTGAAATTGCAGGAGGTGAGATTATAATGAGTATCGATGGCTCTTCTCTCATTGCCGACGGTGACACTTCTTATTCTGCGGCTATCAAGACGGATAAGGGTGTGAAAATCAATGGAGGAACGCTTGATTTTATTCTTGGAAAAGAGGCGATCGCATCAAAAGGAATCACTGCTGATGGCGACGTTGTGATCGATGGTGGAATCGTGAAGATAACAAACAATGGAGGCTATTATACAGGTGCTACAACCACAACGTCTACCGGCAATACAGGCGGATTTGGCGGTTGGGGAGGGTCTTCCTCAAAAACATCTACTGCATATACAGAAGGCCGTTGCATCAAAGGCAACAATGTCTATTTGACAGCAGGTGAAATCACATTGACAACATCAAATGGTGCGAAAGGTGTGAAAGCCGACGCTGATTTGGTAATTGGAGCAGAGAAAGCCGACAATTCAGCGTTGACAATCAACGTCACAACTAATGGAACTGCCACATCATCGTCGTCGTCATCTTCATCAAGCAACCGACCTGGTGGTTTTGGTGGAGGCATGAGTGACGGAAACTCTAATAAATACGCAGGAAATCCAAAAGCGTTTGTCGGAGAGAATATTACAGTCAATAGCGGTACAATCACTATTGATGCCAAGGATGACGCTTTCCACGCCAATACTAAGATGGTAGTCGATGGAGGTAATTTCACTATCGACACATCAGATGACGCTATTCATTCAGATGGTGATTTGACAATCAACGACGGTTCAATCAGAATTAAATCTGGATACGAAGGACTTGAGGGAGCTAATATCTATATCAACGGAGGTTATCTCCACATCACAACAACAGACGACTGCTTGAACGTCACAACTGACAATACAGGAATGTTGAGAATCACAGGTGGACAGATGTGGGCTTGCTCATCATTAGGAGATCACGATTGTTTGGATTCAAACGGAAGCATTGAGATGACTGGAGGCCTTGTGATTGCGTGCGGATCGTCACCATTGGATGCAGGAGACGGAAGCAACTGTTATCAGAAGCATACAGGTGGTACATTGTTGGTTCTCGGGCCAAGCAGCGCAGGCATGTGGAACCAGGATGTGAAGCCAACATGTGCAAACTCAATCACTAACACATCATGTTCAGTGTCGGCAGGAGCTACATTGTGTGTTGCAAACTCATCAGGAGATGTGATTGCGGCGTGCAAGGTGCCAGTGGCGTTGTCGAAAATCCTTTTCGCATACGGATCATCGTTGAATGGATACACATTCTATACTACAACATCCAACGTCGACTTCGATTTGTTTGAAAACCAGTATAAGGAGAAGACAACAATCTCTTCAAGTTCGTTGACTCAGCTTAGCTCAGGAAGCAGCAATCGCTGGTAAGAAATAAACTGACGAATTAAGATGAATTTAATATGTGGAGACGTGATTGTTCGCGTCTCCTTTTTTATGTGTTTTTGCCAATTTTTACACATTTATCCGATTTTTTTGCTTGAATTGAAATATTATATCTATATTTGGGCACTCTTATACATAAACTATATAAAAATATAATTATGAATAACGAGTACTACTATCCATGTGATTGTTTTGTTCTAAATATATAACAATGAAGAAACTATTTACTTTAGTATCAGCTGCAATGCTTTGCATGCAGTCTTTTGCTTTGGATTACTCAAATCCAGGAAGCAATAACTACGTAAGCGAGTGGGGTAAACTTAAGCTTGTAGGAAATCAGTTGTCATCAGAGTCTGGTCAGCCAGTTCAGTTGAGAGGTTGGTCTACACACGGAAAGCAGTGGTGGGGTCAGTGTTTCGACGACAAGGACGACTTCAAGAACATGAAGGACAGAGGTGCTAACATGGCACGTATCGCAATGTACATCGGTGAAGGTGGTGGTGTAGACTTGAACTGGATCAAGGATTGCATTAAGTGGACAAACGAGTTGGGTATGTACTGCTTGGTAGACTGGCATATTCTAACTCCTGGAGATCCAAATGCAGGTGTTTACAGCGGTGCAAATGATTTCTTCTCACAGTTGTCACAGTGGGTTGTTTCTGAGGGTTACAAGAACGTATTGTACGAAATATGTAATGAGCCTAACATCGACGAGGAGGGTGACCCATATCGTCCAGATGTTTGGATCAAGGTTAAGAAATATGCAGAGACTATCCTTCCAACAATCTCAAAGAATGACAAGGGAGCTGTAGTTATCGTTGGTACTCCACAGTGGGATAAGGCTCTTTCTTGTCCAATGGAGAATCCTATCTCAGCAGATGCTCAGAAGGATTTGAATGTGATGTACACATTCCACCACTACGCATGTGACCAGCAGTTCTTTAGAGGAATTCTTTCTGGTGCAGCAGCTTCTATTCCTGTATTCGCAACAGAGTGGGGTGTATCAAAGGATGATGGTGGTGCAGACGGACAGATCTGTTTGGATGACGCTGACCTATTCTTGAAGGTATGTAATGGTAAGAACCTTGGTAACCAGATCATTTCATGGGCAAACTGGAGCTGGTCTGCCGATTACCGTAGCTCATCTGCATTCTCTAGCTATCCAAACGAGTTGAGAGAGTCTGGTAAGTATATCGAGAAGAAATTGAAGGAAGGTGACAAGTTCGCAAAGTCTGAGTCTACTCCATACGAGGGTGGTCATAAGTTTGATGGAAAAACTGATCTTATCATCAATGTAGAGAAGTACGATAAGGGTGGTCAGGATGAGGCTTACTACGATATGGACCGTGAGGACTGGTGGAACTGTAAGGCATGTAACGCTGCTGCAACAGGAAGCGAAGGATTCCGTGATGGTGAGTATGTAGATATTGGCTACACTGATAAGAACGATAAGGCTAACTGTTTGAAGAGTATCGGTTATATCGTTAACGGAGAGTGGGTTAAGTATACAATTGACGTTGCTAAGGCTGGTGACTACGACTTTGAGGTATATGTAAGTGACCATGCTGATTTCAACGTTGTTGGTATCTCAGTTGATGGTAAGAACGCACTTGTTGGTGAGAACGGTGAGGAGAAGATCAAGGCTTGTCGTTTCCCTCAGGCATTTGACGGTCAAAAGAATAATGACGGTAACACTGGATATGATTCATTCGCATGGAGATCAGCAGTAACAGCTGTTAGCGAGGATAATCCAGGTTATGAGAACGTAAGAAATCTTGAGACTGAGGATTACAAGTTCAAGATCCGTTTTGCTGAGGCTGGAACTCATGTTCTTGGTGTTGCTTTCTTGACTGGTAACTCTGGTCTAGGTGGTATCAAGCTAAAGGGTAATAACAATGCAGGTGTTGATGAGGCTGTTGCTGAGGCTGCTGTTATCGCTCCAAACCCAGCTGAGGGTGGCGTATTCAACGTTACTGTATTCGAGAACTCAACTGTAAAGGTTGTTAACTCTCTTGGTGCTGTAGTTTACTCAGCTGAGGTTGAGGCTAACTCTACTGCATCTATCAACTTGAATGCTGCTGCTGGCATTTATTTCGTATCTGTAGTAGGTGAGACTAACTCTACAACAGAGAAGTTGATTGTAAAGTAAAAATAATCAATTGATTATATAACCTTACAAAGCGGCCAAAATTGGTATAAATGCCAGTTTTGGCTGCTATTTATTAAAACATTAATTAAAAATTACTTATTACGATGAAGAAATTTTTATTGCCTCTTGTTTCTTTGATGGCAACTTCTGCATTCGCTGAGCTTTCTTACGACGATGCATACTGGATCATCAAGGATGGTAAGATGACAGACAATATTGAGTATTGGGAGTACGACGCTGAAGACCTAGGTACAAAGATCCCAAGCGAAATGAAGGATACAGTTGTAGACGGTGAGAATGTAGTCGTTTATAAACAGATTTCTCAGGATTTCTTGGATGTTCGTTTGAAGTTCAACGAAAAGAATCAATTGGATTTGTCTACTAACTATGTAATGGTGTTGGAATATAAGATTCCTGATACTCACACTGATACAATGGTTGCAGAAGGAAACAAGCCATTGTGGATGTTCGGTTTCGCTTCTTCTGAGCCTAATCTAAAAGCATTGAACGCAACTCATGCTGAGGCTTATAGTTTCATTGATGCAAAGTGGGGTGTCGCAAATGAATGGGTTACTTCTTACAAGTATATCTATGCACCAGCTTCATTGCAGAAACTATTTGGAATGAATTTCACTTATGCTCGTGAGTATATCAAAGGTGATTTGACTGAGCATCCATATATCAAGAATATGGCATTCGTTTCAATCAAGGAGGGTAAACCATTCTATGCTGAGAACTTTGATGGATTTGGTCTAGGTGAGTTCTACATGGAAAAGATTGATGTCTCAAAAAAGAAGGCAACTTTTAATGGTGGAGTTAAGCCTGTTGTAACAGATGATTGGTATGATTTTGCTGATGAGATTGGTTTGTTGTATGTGACTGCATTCCGTGATTTCTTGCCAGATTCAATCGCTGACCAGGATGGTTCAGGTTATATTGACTGCGAGCAGCTTCACGCTTTGCAGGTTGAGTCTAACAGAGATTCTATTGTATTCCCTGATATCAAGATTCCTGCAAATACAGAGCAAATCTATTCTAAGATGCTTATCAAGAAGCACAAGAATGAGAAGGGTTATTGGTCTGAAGACGATGACTATGTAAATTCAGATCTTCCAATCATGCTAAAGTTCAATACTGGTGATTATGTAGATTTGACAAACGATACAATCAAGAATATCTGGACTAAGTTCGAGGGTGAGGTTGATGTTCCTGCTGGTGCAAAATCATTTGATTTGATTTTCAAGGCAGGTAAGGCTGGTTACTTGGTTGACGATATCTTGCTTTCTTCTCAGAAGTTTGCAGATGTTAAGGTTGATCAGGTTGTAGCTAACGAATTTGAGATCGTTGCTTATGTTGATGAGAACGGTGAAATCGTTGTCCTAAACGGTGAGATCATTGCTGCATTCAACATGGAGGGACGTGTGGCTTCTAAGAATGACAAGGTTGTCGCTATCGTTGTAAAGAACGACAAGGGTCAGTTTGCTTCTAAGGTTGTCATCAGAAAATAATTGTATACGGCAACATAGTTGTCTAATATAAAATAATAGGACCGATTCCAAATGGAGTCGGTCCTTTTTGTGTTAATGCTGTAGAAAAGCGAGATCTTCGTCTTAATAATTAATTTACTTGAACAACAAAGGTACAAACTGGCATAGGTAATTTCTCCAGTTTCTCCAGATATGCCCACCTTCACTTTCTACGTAAGTGTATTTAAATCCGTTAGAATCAAGGAATGATCTAAACTTTTTATTCTCCTCATACAAGAAGTCATCCTTGCCAATTGCTATCCAATACAATGCTGGCTTCTGTGCAAACTGTTTTTTGATTTTCTCCTCGCAGTTGTCATAGATAGGGGAGTCTTGTCTACCCTTGAATCTTGCAGACGCAGAAAATAGACCGATATAGTTGAATTGCGTCGGATACTCTTTTGAAATCTGCATTGAATGGAATCCTCCCATCGACAATCCTGCAATAGCTCTTGATTCTTTTTTTGCGACGGTTCTATACGCTTTGTCTACGAAATTTACCACCTCCATGAAATGATCCTCAAATGAGCCGTCTGTAGTTTTGGGCAACTCAATAGTAGGAGTTATATATCCTGTTGGTGCCTCTCCCCACGCTGCCTGAAGATCTGAATTACCGTTAGTCATCACAACAATCATTGGCTTGGCTTTACCTTGTGCTATAAGATTGTCTAGAATCTGTGCTGCACGCCCCAACGTCGACCAAGAATCCTCATCTCCACCCATTCCATGAAGCAAATACAATACTGGATATTTATCCTTGCCAGATTCATAACCTGCTGGAGTATAGATGGTTATTCGTCTGTCTGCGTTCAATTTGTCGCTATGATACCAAACTTTGCTTAAGGAACCGTGTGGCACATTCTGAACCTTGTATAACTCGCTTTCTTTACCGTCAATCATAAACAGATTGCTCATTGTTACGACATCGCGAGACATGAACACATTTGATGGATCCGAGATTTTCACACCATCCATCATAAATGCATAACTATATAGCTCAGGGTTCAGAGACTTAGGAGTAGTGTATTCCCACACATCGTTGTCCACCTTTTTCATTTCCGCTTTCTCATCTTTCTTCAAGAAATCACCCACAACTTCAACAGTCGTTGCTTTAGGGGCTTTAAGACGGAATGTCACTGTGTTGTCGTTGTTTACTTCTGGTGAATTGACAGGCGTCTTCCACCATAGGTTTTCTTGGCTCCATCCATGCAATGAGAAGAGTAGGGAAGCCGCTATGAATACTTTTTTCATTTTAGTTTTTTAGTTTTTGTTAATTACAAAGATAAAAACAAAGTGCAGATTTTCAAGTGGATAAAACTGAGATCTCCAATTTTTTTATGCAATTTGAAAAATTTAGTGTAATTTTGCAGCCAGATTTGGTAACATGACAATTACGTCATGCTCAAGGGAATCAGGTGTAAGACCTGAGCTGTTCCTGCAGCTGTTACCCCCGTAGAAAGGGAGTCGGCATAAATGTCACTGACACTTTTATGTGTTGGGAAGGCGTCGACTCTGGGGAAGCCAGAATACCTGCCACGTCTAATTAAGTGATAATCAACTCCCAGGATAGGAGTCATCTACTTATGCAATTACATTTATATAGATTAGCACATGTAGCCCTAATGGGCTTGTTGTGTCATGCTCCTGTGTGTTCGATAGCTCAGGAGATGCACAATCGTGGACAGCGTCTTGATTCTCTGGATTTAGAGAAAGATGTTGTCCTAAATGAGGTTGTAATCACTGGTACTGGCACTGAGCGTTTGTTGAAGAATGCTCCAGTCCAAACTGAAGTGATAACGCGAAAAATGCTTGATAGTTATGGTGGTCGCTCAATAGAAGATATCCTTGGTGGATTGACAGCTTCCTTTGCATTTGACCAGGGAGATATGGGTAGCCAGATGCAACTAAATGGACTTGGTAACAATTATATCCTGATTCTTATTGATGGTAATCGTATCCATGGCGACGTGGGTGGCGAGAATGATCTTGGCTTGATCGATCCGCACAATATTGAGCGGATTGAGATTGTCAAGGGGGCTCAGTCTGCTCTATACGGTAGCGACGCGATGGCTGGCGTCATCAATATCATTACGAAAAAGCGTGAGAAGGAAGGTTTGCAGATTGAGAACACTACTCGCTATGGTATGCACAACGACATCCGTCAGCATAATGGTGTGAATTTTAGTGTTGGCAAGGTTACAAGTTATACCAATTTCCAGTTGCAGCATACAGATGGTTGGCAGAATACTGCTGAACAATTTGCAGAGGGTAAGGTGTTGACTGATACCAAAACTAAGACTGTCAACGAATATACCAATTGGCAGATTGCAGAACGTCTTACTTATAATCCAAAGAAAAACATTGAGTTCTATGCCGACGGTTCTTACTACACTAAGTCGATTTTCCGTCCAACAGATGGCAAGTATCCAAGTTGCGACGTCTACACTTATAATTTGATGTACCGTAATGCGAGTGCATCGTGTGGTGGAAAATGGACGTTGGATGAAAAGAAGAAAGATGTGTTGACTGTTGATGTTGACTGGAATCTCCACGATTATTTTTACAAGTATACTTCTCGTACATATGAGTATATGAAACTTGAGGGTGATGAATACGGAGATTTGAACGGTGAATGGTATTCCGTGCCTTTCTATCCTGGACAGAAAAATCTGCAAAGCGATCAGCAACGTGTGATGGTTCAGGCAAAGAATATAATGCATCTTCCGAATGACAATACATTGAATAGCGGACTTGAGTATCGCCTTGATTATCTACATGCTCCGTTGAGAACAGAAGATGGTTCAGCTTCGGATTGGACCGCCGCTGCATACGTTCAGGATGAGTTTGACAAGATAGAATGGTTTAATGTTACTGCTGGTTTGAGACTGGTAGTCAATGAAGGATTCGGTTTCAGACTTACTCCGAAGTTGAGCACAATGTTTTCGTTGGGAGACCTCCGTATCCGACTTGGTTGGAGCCAAGGATTCAAGACTCCTACCGTTAAGGAGATGCATTACCGTTATCTTCATGTGATGGGTAGCAGTACGATTTTCAATATGGGCAACGTCGACCTTAATCCGCAGACAAGCAATTATTGGAGTGCGTCTGGAGAGTATAGAGGAAAAAAAGTTACAGTCTCTTTGACTGGTTATATCAATAAGTTAGATAATATGATTGCTCTTGTGAACGTACCTGTTGAGGAGATTCCTGCTGACGTCCAGATGGCGTATATGGGCGACGGTAGTGGAAAAGTACAGGCTCGTATGTATAAGAACATGGAGGATGCGAAGACGTGGGGCGAAGATTTGGATGTATCGTATAAGGTATTTAAGGATCTTACGTTGAAAGCATCGTATAGTTATCTTGACACAAAGGCTCATCTTTATGATTCAGACCATGACAGATTGAAAGAGGTTGTGATCGACGGAATGGCTCATCACAAGTGGAGTGCATCTGCGTTGTATTCGCATAAATTCACGTCGCAGTATAAATTGGGTTTGAATCTCAGTGCTCGTGGAAGTAGTGAACGGTACTACCAGAATAATGGAAATGCCAAACCATTCACTTTGTGTCGATTGAATACCACACATGATTTTGGAAAGGAAGGCAAGAAATTAGCATATCGTGTTGAGGCAGGAGTAGACAATATTTTCAATTATGTAGACAGAACAATGCATCCATACCATTTAGGAAGCAAAAGTTCTGGTACAACCGTCTTTGCAAGTTTCAATATCCGTTTCAACCAAGGAAAAAAATTAAAATCATATAAATCAAAAGTTATAAAAAATAGCGAAAATGAAGATTAAATCATTTCTCTTGATG
Source organism: Paludibacteraceae bacterium (assembly GCA_045641065.1). Taxonomy (GTDB): domain Bacteria; phylum Bacteroidota; class Bacteroidia; order Bacteroidales; family Paludibacteraceae; genus UBA1723. The sequence goes on from JAZUGF010000094.1 coordinate 51,071, forward strand.
ACTGCAGTAGCTGTAGCATCAGTTTTCACATCTTGTGAGGATGATGAGAACGAAGCAAAGAACATTGTTTCTGAGTATAGTGTGAATGACAAGGCGGTGGCTGATCAGAAAGCAAAGTCTGGCAAAGATGAGGCTGTGCTTCTTGTCGCTTTCGGCTCAACATGGAGCAACTCTTTTGCTGCATTTGACGCAACAAAGAAGGCTTACGAGTCGGCTTTCCCAAATGCTGACGTTTATGTTTGTTTCTCTTCTGACATCTGTATCAACCGTGCAAGTGCTGGTGAGAATGGTGAAGCTCGCGACTACTATGAGCCACGTTACTTGCTTCACGCAATCGGATCTGCTAAGTATGCTAAGATCTACGTTCAGTCTCTACAGGTTATTCCAGGAGAGGAGTTTGCTAATGTAGTGTCATGTGTGAAGAAATTCATGAACAACGGTTACATCGCATCTGCTCATCTTGACGATGCTTACTTGGCTCAGTTGGATAGCACAAAGTCAATCTTCTTGGGTATGCCATTGCTTAACGATCCAGAAACAGATGTTCCTACAGTAGCAAAGGCTCTACATGAGTATTGTGGTAAAGAGGCTGATAGCAGTGTAGTTGCATTTATGGGACATGGTAATCCCGACAGCTACGATGCTTTCAAGGCTAATGTTCGTTATACACAGTTGCAGACTGCACTTCAGAAGTACAGCAGCAACTATTTCGTAGGCACAGTTGATGCACCAAACACATACAAGTATGATGTTAAGGATGCGATGGCAGCAGCAGGCAAAACATCTGGTTCTATCTATCTACACTGTTTAATGTCAATCGCTGGTGATCATGCACACAACGATATGGCAGGAGAAGGTGAGGAGTATCAGCCAGAGACTGGTGCATCTTGGGATGACAACGAGGATGTAAGCTGGTTTGAGTATTTCAAGCATGAGGGTTACTCTCCAGTCGTTCCTCTTGGAGCAAACAATGAGCCTTCTGGTCTTCTTGAGATTCCTGCAGTACTAAATGTTTGGATTGAGCATACTAAGAATGCTGATTTCTTGGAGGATGCATATCACTCAATGTATCCGGAAGAGTAAGAAATAAAACTCCGTGAGGAGGTATATATATCAAGTTGTTTAAATCTGAATAGGGGAGACGGTTCAATGCCATCTCACCCTATTTTGAGTTTTTTGTGGTTGTCCAAAATGAGGATTGCAAAGGACGGAACGCCCTTGCCCACCTCAAGTGCGAGCCGAAGGCGAGCACATATAAAAAACGATTTCCATATAAATACAATGAGTTTGGGGACGATGAAGAGATTTTTAATTTTTATAGTATCTACATTATGCTTCTATTCTTGTGCTAATCACACAGATAGCAAGCAAAATTGCTCTGCAGACGAATTGTTTGCTCAGCAGGATTCAGTGTTGGCTCATAGTGATGAGTATAGCGACACTATAGTGATTAAGTATGCTAAAGGATTGAAGGTTGATTATAAGGAAGACGGAATTCACGTCGTCATCAGCAATCCTGATCCAAAAGCAAAGATGAACAAGAAGGATACATTGGTAATCACAAATCTTTCCAGCCGTTTCATCTGCACAACAGCATTGCAGTTAGGCAATTTTGAGGTCCTTGGTCTTGAAGATAAAATTGTAGGAATGAATTCGCTTAAGAATCTATTCTCAGCAAAGATGAAAGAGCAGATCAAGAGAGGATCGACGGTGAAGATTGGAAAGGAAGGTAATTTTGATTTGGAATCAGTAGTGGCGTCAAAGCCAGATTATATATTCGTTTCAGCAAGTAAACATGGTGGATTTGAAGTTTTGAAGGAGTGTAATATTCCGCTTATTTCGCATCATGGTTACAAGGAGACAAACCCACTTGGTCAGGCAGAGTGGATTAAATTGGTTGGCCTGCTAACAGGTGAGACTCGTCGTGCAAATGCCGTATTTGCTGATATTGAGGCTAAGTACTTGAAGTTGAAGGATGAGGTGGCAAACCAGCAATCAGATAAATTGCCAACAGTGATGTCTGGCCGACAGATTCGTGACGGATGGTATTACGTTGGAGGCAAGAGTTATATGGCTCAGATTTTCAGCGACGCGGGAGCTGATTATATCATGAAGGATAATTCAGAGTCAGGTGGTGTGACTGAAGATTTTGAGTCGGTTTACGCTAAAGGTTTAAAGGCTGATTTCTGGCAGACTGATGGAGCCCACAGCGGTGAGTTTACACTTAACGATCTTGCTGCAGAGGATGAACGTTACGCTACAATGGAGGCGTTTAAGAACAATCGCGTCGTATTTTGTAATCTAAGTGAGACTCCATATCGTGAGTTGGGTGGTGTGCAGCCACATTTCATCTTGGCTGATTTCGTAAAGGCATTTCATCCTGAGTTGTTGCCTAATTACGAACCAAAATATTATCGATTGATTAAATAAAGATGATGTTTTATATAATGAGGATTGTTAAGGGCGGAACGCCCTAACTTCTTCATCAACGCGAGTCCGTAAGGGCGAGCGTAAATTAAACACAGAGACACAAAGAACCCAGAGAAAGCCTTTGGCTTTTGTAGAGTTTATAGAAAAGAGAGACAAAAGAGAATAATGGGTATTTACACTAAGACAGGAGATAAAGGAGAAACATCCCTCGTCGGACATGTGAGAGTCAGCAAGGGCAGCGTCCGTCTGGAGTGTTATGGCACTACAGATGAACTAAACTCCCACGTCGGCTTGCTGATAACATATTGCTCTGATCCTGCTGATTTGCAATTCTTGGCAAATGTGCAGAGTAAGCTATTTGTGGTGGGTGGCTATCTTGCAACTGATAATTCACAGACGGAGATTCGTGAAGGAAATATCGTGACAGAGGAGATGATTCAGGAGGTGGAAGATGAGATTGATCGTCTGCAAAACCTCGTGCCGCCGATGAAGATGTTCGTTGTTCCGGGTGGATCACGTGCTGCTGCCTATGCTCACGTCTGCCGAACAATATGCCGTCGAGCCGAGCGATGCATTGTGCGTTTAATGGAATCCGGTGCTGTTGTGGATGACAATGTTTTGGCATTGATTAATCGTCTTAGTGATTATTTCTTTGTGTTGGCACGTAAACTTAATGTCGACAATGGGGTAGAGGAGAAGATTTGGAAAAGATTGGAATCATACTAATGAGGATTGTTAAGGGC
>JAZUGF010000095.1:0-19959 GCA_045641065.1 Paludibacteraceae bacterium
ATGGGTGGTGCCATCGCCAAAGGTTTATATAAATCAGGATTGTGCAAGGCAGAGGACCTATTCATCTCTGACCCTATGCAGGCTAACAGAGACGCTTTCACAGCTCTTGACAGCAAAATTTTCACTACAGCGGACAACAAAGAGGCAGTTAAAAAGGCGGACTACGTGCTTATCGCAGTTAAGCCATGGTTGGTTGAGACTGTATGCAACGATATCAAGTCGGCTATCGACGAGAAGCAGCATAAGGTGATCTCTATCGCAGCAGGTGTCAGCCTTGACACTGTAAAGGGATATATCGGAAAGAATGTTTCATACTTCCGTGTATTGCCTAACACTGCAATCGCTCTATTGGAGAGTATGTCATTCGTTTGCTCTCTCGACGCTACTAAAGAAGAGGAGAACGTGGTGCTTGACATCTTCAACCACCTTGGAAAAGCTATCATCATTCCTGAGGGCCAGATGGGTGCTATGACATCTGTAAGCTCATGCGGTATCGCATACGTGCTTAGATTCATCCGTGCAGCTGCAGAGGGAGCTTGTGAACTTGGTGTTCGCCCAGATATCGCTCACGAGGTTGTGGCTCAGACTATGATCGGTGCAGCTCAGTTGATTCTTCAGAACAAGACTAACCCTGAGGTTGAGATCGACAAGGTGACTACTCCTGGCGGTTGGACAATCAAGGGATTGAACGCAATGGAGAAAAACGGATTCACAAATTCCGTAATTCAGGGTATTCTTGCAAACAAGTAAAGATAACTGATGTCGAAATTCAAACGAATAGCTATCAAAATCGGTTCTAATGTGCTGACTAAAAAAGACGGTACATTGGACGTCACTCGTATGTCTTCCATCGTCGACCAAGTGTCGGAGTTGCACAAGCAGGGTGTGGAGGTTGTGATGATCAGTTCAGGCGCTGTGGCAGCCGGAAGAAACAAGGTTCTTGTGGACAAACTGGATGCTGTGAGCCAACGTCAGCTTTTCTCGTCGATCGGACAGGCAAAGCTCATCAACCGCTACTACATGCTTTTCCGCGACAACGATATCACTTGCGGACAGGTGTTGACAACAAAAGAGAGTTTCCATACTCGCCAGCACTATCTCAACCAGCGCAACTGTATGCAGGTGATGATAGAGAACGGCGTGATTCCCATCGTCAACGAGAACGACACAATCTCATTGACTGAGTTGATGTTCACTGATAACGATGAACTATCAGGTCTCGTCGCTACAATGATTGACGCTCAGGCACTTATCATCTTGAGTAATATCGACGGAATTTACAATGGTAATCCAGCAGATCCTGAAAGTCAGGTGATCCGTGAGGTGTTGCCAGGCAAGAGAGATTTGTCGCAGTACTTGCAGACAAGCAAATCAAGTTTCGGACGTGGCGGAATGCAGTCGAAAATGGGAATTGCGAGCAAGGTAGCCGACGAGGGAGTTGAGGTGATCATCGCCAACGGAAAGCGTGACAACATCATCCTTGACCTACTTGACGACACAAAGGATATCATCTGCACACGTTTCCTTCCAGACGAGAAGGTGAGCAGCGTCAAGAAATGGATCGCACACAGCGAAGGATTCTGCAAAGGTGAGATTAAGATCGACGCGGGAGCAGAGAAAGCTATTCTTGCCGACGAGAGATGCTCTGTGCTATCAGTGGGAGTCATCAGCGTAAGCGGTAAGTTTGAAAGCGGCGACATCATCAGAGTCGTATCAGAGTCGGGTGAGCAGATCGCTCTTGGCAAGGTAGACTATTCCAACGAAGAGGTTGCGGAGTTGATCGGAAAGAAAGCAGACAAGCCACTTATCCACTGCGACTATCTATACGTTTTGTAACGAAAACGAAAACGAAAACGAAAACAACGGCTTAATTCAAAATGAGGATTGCAAAGGACGGAACGTCCTTGCCCCCTCTCCCCTGCGAGTCCGAAGGACGAGCAATCAAATGAGGAATGACACGTTTTGAAAAGCCATTTAATACAGAAATAAAAATTATAGATTAAGAGTTGGGGCACGTAGAGACACTATCTCGTCACTACAAAATGAATCTAACATCTTAATGCGAAAACTAAACAAATTAATATGAAGTTACTAGAAGGAAAAGTAGCTCTTATCACAGGAGCTGCAAGAGGTATCGGTAAGGCAATCGCACTTAAGTTCGCTAGCGAAGGTGCTGACATCGCATTCACAGATTTGGCTATCAACGAGGATGCACAGCAGACAGAGAAGGAAATCGCTGCACTAGGTGTAAAGGTTAAGGCATTCGCTTCTAACGCCGCTAACTTCGAGGAGACTCACACAGTAGTTGAGGCTATCAAGAACGAGTTCGGACACATCGATATCTTGGTTAACAACGCAGGTATCACAAAGGACGGTCTAATGTTGAGAATGACAGAGCAGCAGTGGGATGCCGTTATCGGTGTTAACTTGAAGTCTGCATTCAACTTCACTCACGCTCTTGTACCAGTCATGATGCGTCAGCGTGGTGGTTCTATCATCAACATGGCATCTGTAGTAGGTGTACACGGTAACGCTGGTCAGGCTAACTACTCTGCATCAAAGGCAGGTATGATCGCATTGGCAAAGAGTGTTGCTCAGGAGATGGGATCAAAGGGTATCCGTGCTAACGCTATCGCTCCAGGATTCATCGAGACAGCTATGACAGCTGCTTTGAAGGACGAAGTTCGTGAGGAGTGGGTTAAGAAGATTCCTTTGCGTCGTGGTGGTAAGCCAGAGGATATTGCAAACGTTGCAACATTCCTTGCTTCTGACCTTTCAAGCTATGTATCAGGTCAGGTGATCCAGGTAGACGGTGGTATGAATATGTAATTCGTAATGCAGAATTCATAATGCATAATTGGAGACGCAAGAAATTGCGTCTCCTTTTTTTGTCTGAATGCATGATTTTTTCAAACGAATCAATTATCTTTGCAAAACTTTTAGAAGTATCTTATTCAAGAATAACATAAGTGTAATGCTTTTGTTTAGTCAAAAAACACAAACAATAAGTATAACGACTCTCACTTATGAATTTATTGTTTTTCCGCCACAAGAGTCGTAGTGGCAACCAAAATTAATTTCAATGAAAAAGTTTTTGTACTTTTTTGGCATCCTTGCGTTGATCGCAGGATTTGTATCGTCTTGTAGCAAAGATGAGGATAACGAGAATGAGAACGAACCTTCTATTCCACAAAAAAGATTATCAAAAGTAATCGAATTTCCAGGCGACTCTGACGAATCAATAACTGTGTATGAATACGATGACAAAGGAAGATGTATCTCCTATGCATTTACTGATACTTACTCAGGGAAAACAACAAAGCACAATCGCACATACGAAGGCAACACGATGACTGAGGAGTGGACTTACAATGGAGAACCTTTCTCATGTATCTACACGTTTGATTCTAACGATAATCTAATATCAAAAAAATATGAAGATTTAGACGGTTCGGACTACTACACTTACAAATATGACAACAAAGGTCATTTGATTTCTGAAACAAGAACCAACGACTATAGAACAAGAGCATTGACATTTGAATGGGAGGTTGGGAATATCTCTAAAATCACAGAATATTATAAAAGTGACGATTACGAAAGTGCTGATTCTATAATTTTTAAGTATACAAATTCGGAGCATCCAACTCCTGTCAAAAATACAGCTAAACTTTCAGTAATGCAGTCAAATTATTTTGATTTGGATCCTATTTATTCAAATTTAGGTATTGCTCCTAAAAATCTTCCAGTGCATGCGATAGAATATTATACTGCCTCTGATTTCGATGACGAAACCAACACTTACATAGACACTACCGAAACAGAAGAATATGATTTTAAATGGGTATTAGATGGAGATCAGTATCCAATAAAAATGATCTATAAAGATGAGGATTCAGAATTTACATATTTTGATATATCTTGGGAATAACCCAACCTGAATTCAGATAGGACGAAGAGGCGTTGCAAAATAATGCAGCGTCTCTTTTTGTACCACGTCATGTTTCGCATATGTCATTAACGTGACTGCATCACACACCCAATATCCCGTTAGGGATTTAATGTCGGTAAGAAAACCGCAGACTACATCACATGCGATCTGCGGTAAAAAGATAAAAAGGGTTGTAATATTTTAAGATTAGTTAATAGGATCAACCTATTAAGTTGAACTTCAATACTAAAAAAATGGATTTGATTGCTTGTAAAATAACGCAGTAATTAATAAGGACCTTCACTACAATGTAAAATGTCATTTTCGCATTTTGCCTTCCCTCCATTTCATTTCGGTTGCAAATGTATCATTTTAAACGATATAATGCAAAGAAACATCAAATTTATTTTCAAACATATTTATTTGATTGAGAATTATAATTATTGTAAGATACAAGCATCAGAAAAAGTTTAAAATTTTCTTAAAATTGTTAAAAAACGTCAATTTTGGTTAATTTATTAAAAATCAAATATTAAACTTAATTTGCAGTATAAAATCATTGCACAAAACAACTAAAAGTGTGCAGTTTTTTGTATAAAATATGCTGGAATGTATAGAAAATAGATACACGATATGATTTATTTGTTATCTTTGCAGCGTTTTTGGAATTAAAGTGCATCATTATCGGTGGACTTTAGATACAGAAAAAGACAAAAAAATATGATTAAAAAGATTTTAGTTGCCAATAGAGGAGAAATCGCAATGCGAGTAATGCGCTCTTGTAAAGAGATGGGCATTAAGACAGTTGCAGTATATTCCGAGGCCGACAGAACATCGAAGCATGTTTTTTATGCAGACGAGGCTTGCTGTATAGGTCCAGCCGCATCACGAGAGAGCTATCTTTGCATAGATAAGATTATTGACGCAGCAAAGCGTTTCGGTGCAGACGCAATTCACCCAGGATACGGATTCTTGAGTGAGAATGCTGAGTTTTCAAAACGTTGTAAGAAAGAAGGTATCATCTTCATCGGTGCTCCAGCAGAGTCTATGATCAAGATGGGAGACAAAATCATGGCTCGCCAGACAATGATCGCAGCAGGAGTTCCAGTAGTACCAGGAACACAGGAGGCATTGAAGGATGCTGACGAGGCTGTTAAGGTAGCAAAACAGATTGGTCTTCCAGTTATGCTTAAGGCAAGTGCTGGTGGTGGTGGTAAGGGTATCCGCCTTGTATGGAAAGAGGAGGAGATCGCAGACGCATTCAACACAGCACAGAGCGAGGCCATTTCTTCATTCAACGACGGCACTATTTATATTGAAAAGTTCATCGAGACTCCACACCATATTGAGTTCCAGGTGTTGGCAGACCAGCACGGCAACTGCGTACACTTGTTCGAGCGTGAATGTTCAATCCAGAGAAGAAATCAGAAAGTAGTTGAGGAAAGCCCATCACCATTGATGACTCCAGACGTAAGAGTTAAGATGGGAGAGATTGCTGTACGTGCAGCAAAGGCAGTAAACTACGAAGGAGCAGGTACAATCGAGTTCCTTGTAGACGATCACTTGAATTTCTACTTCCTTGAGATGAACACTCGTCTACAGGTAGAGCACCCAATCACAGAAGAGGTTGTAGGTGTTGACTTGGTAAAGGAGCAGATCAACGTCGCAAACGGTCTTCCTTTGAGATTCAAGCAGGAGGATTTGTCGCAGAGAGGTCACGCTATCGAGTGCCGTATCTGTGCTGAGGATGCTGAGAACAATTTCATGCCTGATACAGGTGTGATCAAGCAGCTTCAGGAGCCTCTTGGTATCGGAACACGTGTAGACAGCTTCGTTTACGAAGGTTACGAGATTCCAGTACACTACGACCCAATGATCGGTAAGCTTATCGTTTGGGCTGTAACAAGAGAGTTCGCTATCGAGAGAATGAGACGTGTGCTTTACGAATACAAGATCACTGGTTTGAAGACAAACATCTCTTATCTAAGAAAGATCATGGATGTGCCAGCATTCGTAGAAGGAAAGTACAACACTAAGTTCATCGCAGAAAACGGCGAGAAGCTTAGCGAGGAGAAGATTTACGAGGCAGAGAAGAGCGAGGTTGAGGATATCGCAATCATCGCATCATATATGGATTATATTGTGAACTTGGAGGAGAACTCTCCAAAGACAGGCGACAACCGTCCTATCAGCAGATGGAGAGAGTTCGGAAAGCGCACAAGTATGGTCAGAATCTAATAACGAGTCGATAAAATGGAAGTACATGTAGGAAACCGTGTGGCTGAAGTTGAACTTATCAGCAAAGAGGACAACAAAGTCACTATCAAGATTGACGATAAGACTTACGAAGTCGACATCGTGATGGCTGAGAACGGTAGTTGCTCAATCATCACAAATAATGGACGTAGCTATAACGCTGAGTTTAAGAGAGAAAAGGGAGGAAAGAGCTATCAGGTGAACACTCACTTCAACACTTTCCCAGTTGAGATCGTAGACCAGCAGGCTAAATATCTGCAGAACAGAAAGAAGGGCGACGCGAGTGAGTCTCAGGACCGTGTCTTCTCACCAATGCCAGGAAAGGTTGTTAAGATCCTTGTCGAGAAGGGTGAGGCAGTCAAGAACGGTCAGAGCGTAATCGTTGTCGAGGCAATGAAGATGCAGAGCGACTACAAGGTGAAAAGAGATTGCATTATCAAGGATATCCTAGTGAAAGAGGGAGACGTTATCAACGGCGACCAGACACTTATCACATTGATGGATGCTCCAGAGAATGCTTAATTCAAATAATTAATCTATGAGAGACAGAAAAGTAGTACTCGAAGAGTTTAACGAGTTTAGCCGTATCGCAGAGCTAGGCGGAGGTCAGGATAAGATCGACAAGCAGCACGAGCAGGGCAAGCTTACAGCAAGAGAGAGAATTGATGTTCTTCTTGATAAGGGTACATTTGTAGAGATCGATAAGTTTGTTATCCACAACTGTTCAAATTTCGGTCTTGATAAGAAAAAGATTAGCGGCGACGGTATCGTTTCTGGTTACGGTAAGATCGATGGTCGTTTGGTATATGTATACGCATACGACTTCACAGTACTTGGAGGTTCATTGAGCCGTACTAATGCGAACAAGATTACAAAGGTGCAGCGTCTTGCATTGAAGATGGGTGCTCCTATCATCGCAATCAACGACTCTGGTGGTGCACGTATCCAGGAGGGAGTTTCTGCCCTTGCAGGTTATGGTGACATCTTCTACCAGAACACAATTTCTTCAGGTGTTATTCCTCAGATCTCAGTGATCATGGGTCCATGTGCAGGAGGTGCTTGCTACTCTCCAGCATTGACAGACTTCATCTTCATGGTGAAGGAGAAGAGCCACATGTTCGTTACTGGTCCAGACGTAGTTAAGACAGTGACTCACGAGGATATCGACAAGGAAGGTCTAGGTGGTGCAGCAGTACACGCTTCTAAGTCAGGAGTTGCTCACTTCGTAGGAGACACTGAAGAGGATACTCTAATGATGGTTCGTGAGCTATTGAGCTTCTTGCCTTCAAACAACTTCGAGGAGTGCCCATTCGCAGCAACTATGGATGATCCAATGCGTGAGGATGAGTCATTGAACGAGTTAATCCCAGAGGATCCAAGCAAGCCATACGATATGATAGAGCTTATTGAGAGTATCGTCGACGACGGTAATTTCTTTGAGGTTCACAAGAGCTTTGCTCAGAACATCATCGTTGGTTTCGCTCACATGGCAGGCAAAACAGTTGGTATCGTAGCAGACCAGCCAGCATTCCAGGCAGGTGTACTTGATATCGACTCTTCAGATAAGGCAGCAAGATTCATTCGTTTCTGCGACTGTTTCAATATTCCAATCGTCACTCTTGAAGACGTTCCTGGATTCCTACCAGGCTGCACACAGGAGCACAACGGTATCATCCGTCACGGAGCAAAGATCGTTTACGCTTACGTTGAGGCTACAGTGCCTAAGGTTACACTTATCACTCGTAAGGCTTACGGTGGTGCTTACATCGTGTTGGCGTCTAAAAATATCGGTACTGACGTCAACTTGGCTTATCCAAGCGCAGAGATCGCAGTGCTTGGTGCAGAGGGTGCGGTAAACATCCTTTACAGAAAGCAGGAAGGCGAAGAGAGAGCTCAGACATTGGCGCAGTACGAGAAGACATTCTCAAACCCATACAGAGCTGCAGAGCTTGGTTATGTTGATGAGATCATCCTTCCTTCTCAGACACGTCAGAAGATTATTCAGAGCTTGGATATGGCGCAGACAAAGAATCGCCAGAACCCAGCAAAGAAACACGGAAACATTCCACTATAAACATTTCCAACGAAAGGCGTCTTGAAAAAGACGCCTTTTTTATTTGGTTCTGTCCTATTAAGTGACTGATAAAACTGGTTGATGTATTTGAGAATTGCAAAGCGCACATAAATAAACACAGAGTCTCAGAGTTCTCAGAGAAAGACTTTTTTTGAGGAAATATATATAATATCAATTCTTTTCACCGCTCGTTCTTACGAACTCGCGGTGAGAGAGTGGGAGTTAGGGCGTTCCGCCCTTAACAATCCTCAAAAAATCAGTCATCATTCATGATTAGCGTGCAACAGAAGAAAACGAACACAAATACTACAATTTAGATTCTGACAAACCTCTTCATACCAGACTTATATATTCCATACTTATGTATATGGATTTGATCAATAAATAGAATGGCATTGTCTTAGTTTATGACTGAAAAAAATTTCGTAACTTTGCACCGTCAAATCATAAAGATATGGAAAAAACAGCGGTGGTATTATTGTCCGGCGGACAAGATTCAACAACTTGCCTATATTGGGCAAAAAAGAATTTCGACAAGGTATACGCAATCGGTTTCAACTATGGTCAGAAACATGTGTTGGAGAATGAGATTGCGACAGCCATAGCAAAAGAGGCAGGAGTGCCTTACGTCATCCATAAGATCGACACCATCGCCAACCTTCACCACAGTTCACTTACTGACTCATCAATTGACGTATGCAAGGAGAAACCAGCCGACGAGTTGCCTAACACATTCGTGGCCGGCAGAAACCTTATTTTCCTAACATACGCAGCCGTATATGCATATACAATCGGAGCTCATCATCTTGTCACTGGAGTCTCGGAAGCCGACTACAGCGGTTATCCAGATTGCAGAAACACATTCATCAAGGCAGCCAATGCGGCAGTAGCTCTTGCTTTGGATTACGATATTGAAATCCACACTCCATTAATGTGGAGAGACAAGGCAGCGGTATGGCAGCTATCAGATGAACTTGGAGTGCTTGATTTAGTAAGAAACAAGACACTTACTTGCTACAACGGCATTCCAGCAGACGGATGTGGCGAGTGTCCGGCATGCCGACTACGTAAAGCCGGATTGGAAAAATATTTGCAGACAAAGAAATAGTCATAATATGTCACTTACTCAACTTGGTAACAAGCAGACGACATACTCGTCTGACTACAACCCATCGGTGCTTGAAACATTCGACAACAAACACCAGGGCAACGACTACTGGGTAAAATTCAACTGCCCGGAATTCACAAGTCTCTGTCCCATCACAGGTCAGCCAGACTTCGCCACAATCTACATCAGCTACATTCCCAATGTCAAGATGGTAGAGAGCAAAAGTTTGAAGCTTTACCTGTTCAGTTTCCGCAATCATGGCGACTTCCACGAAGATTGTGTCAACATCATCATGAAGGATCTTATCAAACTGATGGATCCAAAGTATATCGAGGTATGGGGCAAGTTCATGCCACGTGGAGGAATCAGTATCGACCCGTATTGCAACTACGGAAAGCCAGGCACCAAATATGTGGAGATGGCAGAGTACCGACTTGTCAGACATGACATGAATCCGGAGACAGTCGACAACAGATAAATTTTCACGCTTTTTTTGCAAAAAATATACAGAAAATGAATATTGAATAATGATTTTGTATATTTTTGCATAGTGTTTTGCAACATAAAAATCAGCAAAACGCATCACAGATACTTAATTTGCTCATTAGCAACGTGTTATTATATATTTTAAGCATATATTTGGTCGTTGTGAGCATAAATTAGAGCAACGGTGAAAAATAAAAACAGAAGAATCTCGGTAATACAGGAGATTATAGCAACTACAAAAGTCGGAAGTCAGGACGAATTACTCCAGATTTTGACAAGCAAAGGCTTCAACTTGACTCAGGCCACTTTGTCGCGTGATTTGAAAGCGATGAAGGTGGTCAAGACACCATCTGTCGACGGAGGATATTGCTATAAGTTACCTGCCAACGATGATCAGGCAGAGGCACAAGCAGCATACCTAACCAGTGCGGCCGTGACCATTGATTTTTCTGGAAACATTCTCGTTATCCATACGCGTGCAGGATATGCAAGCAGCATGGCATACAGAATCGACGACGAGGCATCGGATGTCATTATCGGAACTGTAGCGGGAGAGGACACTGTAGTATGTGTGATGAAAGAAGGAATGACAAAGCGCGCTGTAATCGAGTCGCTAAGCAAGTTTATTCCAACATTGAAGAAAGATTAATTCATTAGCAATGGATCAGATTCAAGATCAAAAGCAAAAACCAGAAATAAGAATTGTGCTTGCCGACGAGAGCCACGTGCACTATGTCGACGAGATTTTGGAGACTATAGCCGCTGCGGCTAAGGTGCGAGGCACAGGTATTGCCAAGCGTAATCCAGAATACGTAAAGCAAAAGATGATTGAGGGCAAGGCAGTATTGGCTTTGTGTGGTGATGATTTTGCAGGTTTTAGCTACATTGAGACGTGGGACAACAAGCAATATGTCACAACGTCAGGATTGATTGTACCAGACAGATATCGTGGTTTGGGATTGGCTCGTCGCATCAAGCACATGACATTCTCATTGGCTCGTTCACGTTGGCCAGAGGCAAAGATTTTCAGTCTTACAAGTGGAGCTGCTGTGATGAAGCTTAACACTCAGCATGGCTACAAACCAGTGACATTCGCTCAGTTGACAAACGACGAGAGCTTCTGGCATGGTTGTGAGGGATGTGTGAACTTCGATGTGCTTCAGCGTACAGACAGAAGATACTGCATCTGCACAGGTATGTTGTTCGATCCAAATGATACTGATTGTTTAGCGATCGCTCAGAAGGAGTTGGATCTCGACCCAACATGCAAAGAAACAATCGAGGCAAAGTATGGACCTATGCCATACAAGTTGCCAGCAAAGGAGTCTAAGACTCTATTGGATAAGATAAAGTCTTTATTTAAATAAGCTAAATAAAAATGGCAAACAAAAAGGTAGTAGTAGCATTCAGTGGAGGTTTGGATACATCTTTCACAGTGATGTACCTAGCTAAGGAGAAGGGTTACGATGTATACGCAGCTTGCGCAAACACAGGTGGTTTCAGCGAGGAGCAGCTAAAGCAGAACGAGGAGAACGCCTACAAGTTGGGCGCTGTTAAATATGTCACTCTTGACGTTACAAAAGAGTACTACGAGAAGAGCTTGAAGTTCATGGTATTCGGTAACGTATTGAGAAACGGTACTTACCCAATCTCTGTTTCTTCAGAGCGTATTTTCCAGGGTATGGCTATCGCACGTTACGCTAACGAGATCGGTGCAGACGCAATCGCTCACGGTTCAACAGGTGCAGGTAACGACCAGGTACGTTTCGACATGACATTCTTGGTTATGTCTCCAAACGTAGAGATCATCACTCTAACTCGTGATATGGCACTTACTCGTCAGTACGAGATCGACTACTTGAACCAGCATGGTTTCGCGGCAGACTGGACTAAGTTGAAGTACTCTTACAACGTAGGTATCTGGGGAACTTCAATCTGTGGTGGTGAGATTCTTGACTCACGCGAAGGTTTGCCTGAGACAGCATACTTGAAGCAGGTTACTAAGACTGGAAGCGAGCGTTTGAAGCTTGGTTTCAAGAACGGTGAGATCTGCTCAGTTAACGGTAAGGAGTACACAGACAAGATCGCAGCTATCCAGGAGGTAGAGAAGATCGCAGCAGCATACGGTATCGGTCGTGATATGCACGTTGGTGACACAATCGTCGGTATCAAGGGTCGTGTAGGATTCGAGGCAGCAGCTCCAATGGTAATCATCGGAGCTCACAAGTTCTTGGAGAAGTACACACTTTCTAAGTGGCAGCAGTACTGGAAGGATCAGGTTGCAAACTGGTACGGAATGTTCCTACACGAGAGCCAGTATCTTGAGCCAGTAATGCGCGACATCGAGGCTATGCTTCAGGAGAGCCAGCGCCACGTAAACGGTGAGGTTATTCTTGAGCTTCGTCCTTACACATTCTCAACAGTTGGTGTTGATTCTAAGGACGACTTGGTTAAGACTAAGTTCGGTGAGTACGGTGAGATGAACAAGGGATGGACAAGCGAGGACGCTAAGGGATTCATCAAGGTGACTTCAGTTCCATTGAGAGTGTTCTACACTAACCACGCAGACGAAGCAAAGGACATTTAATATACAATTCATAGAAAGCGAAGGTGCAAATCTTCGCTTTTCTTTTGAACCATCCAGAAAATAAAGGAACAGAGAAATCTGTTCCTTTTTCAGTATTTTTTATTACAACCACAGATAATACATCATTTCACGCACTCAACCCTGTTTTTTTTGTATTTTTGCAAAATATGGCAAGACTAAGTGATAACACATCGGAAAAATTTCAGTTTGTAGATTATAAAAATGCAACTTTTCTGCTTGGTACATATCGAGCAGATAAGAATCATTTGGACTGGATTATAGGAAAAAATCCATATAGATTTGAGTCATTGTACAACATCAGATATAATGAAAATCTATTCGAATCTAGAAAAGGAGGGTTCACATCAGATTTTTGTCCAGATTTTGTTTTAATATATAATCACGCAAATCCTTCAGATGGTTATCATTTGTTTCCATGCATATCTTCTTCAAAAAAAAGTGAAAAAGATATGAAATCACTTCAATATCCAAATCCCAAAGGCAGTTACCTCGTTTACTTGTTAGGAGAGGAAATTCAAACAGAACCATTGAATATTGAAAGTGTCATATCTTCTATTAAAGAAAAAAATCCAGTTGCAAACATGCCAGTAGTTGTTACTGGGGATTTTTTAGGAAACTATGTGGACGCAACCAAACCAATACAAACTCCATTAGAAAAGTCAAAAGAAAATGTGCTCCGTTTTATAGACCTATTTGCTGGAATAGGAGGAATTAGATGCGGATTAGAGCAAGCAGCTACCGAGCTTGGATTACAACCAATTTGCGTATTCACTTCCGAAATCAAACCATATGCAATTAAAGTTTTACAAGATAACCATCCTACAGAAACAATTAGTGGAGACATCACAAAAATAGAAACGAAAAACATTCCTGATTTCGACATTTTGTGTGCAGGGTTTCCATGCCAAGCATTTAGTGCAGCTGGTAATAGAGATGGATTTGCGGACACTAGAGGTACACTTTTCTTTGACGTTGAACGAATACTAAAAGACAAAATGCCCAAAGGGTTCATTCTTGAAAATGTTGAAGGATTAATCAATCACGACAATGGAAAAACATTACAAGTGATCATAGGAAATCTTATGGCTTTAGGTTACAAAGTCAACTATAGATTACTAAATTCTAAAGACTTCGGAGTTCCCCAAGAAAGAAAACGAATTTACATTGTAGGTGCTCTAAATGATAATATTGACTTAGATAATTTTGAGCCTATACATAAAAAACTTGAAGCGGTTTTAGAGGCAAATGGCAAAATTTCAAATTCTCCATTTGTGAAAAAATTGTTATCAATATATTCAATAAAAGACTTGATTGGCAAATCAATCAAAGACAAAAGAGGAGGTTGTAGCAACATTCATAGTTGGGACATCGAAATAAAAGGGCACATTAGCAAAGAAGAAAAAAAGCTAATGGGTCAAATAATGACAGAAAGGAGAAAGAAAAAATGGGCCGAAGAATGGGGCATCGATTGGATGGACGGAATGCCTCTAACCGAAAAACAAATTTCGACTTTCTTTGAAAATGACAAACTCAATGCGATGCTTACACACCTTACGCAATTAGGTTATCTAAAGTTTGAACATCCGAAGAAGAAGGTTGAAACAAAGGTAACAACGTCAACAGGAAGAGTTGTTACCACTTATCGACGTGAATTTGACTCATCCAAAGAAAAAGGATATAATATTGTTGCTGGTAAATTATCTTTTGAAGTCAATGAAATTCTCGATCCTAAAGGAATAGCTCCTACTTTGGTAGCAACAGATATGCATCGAATATATGTTCCAGACGGCAATGGAATAAGAAAACTTTCATTAAGAGAAGGGTTAAGGCTTTTTGGTTATCCAGATTCCTTAAAATTTGATATTACAGAAAAAGATGGGTTTGATCTTTTAGGAAATACAGTTGTCGTACCCGTAATCAAATCAGTAGCACAAAGATTATTAAATACAATTTACAATAATGGCAAAATATAATGCTTTACAAGTGTTTGACTTGTTGAAAGAACAATTAAGCACTAACAATCAAGGAGAAATCACATTCAGGTTATCTGATTTTCAAATAACTGTGCAGCAAAATAATGTTGTTGGAAATATTTTGGAAGAGTGGTTGGATAAATGGATGACAAAAAATAATATAGACCATGTCTACAATCACTCTCAAAGTTCTCCAGATTTTTGGTTGAACGCCACTCTGTCAAATGACGATTGGTTGGAAATAAAGTCATTTACTGGCAGTCCTAATTTTGACATCGGCAATTTTATGTCATATATTTCAGACGCCATGGACAAACCATGGAAACTACAATCTAATTATCTGTTGATTGAGTATAAAATGGATATGGAAACGGGAATTATTACCATCAACAATGTCTGGCTGAAGAAAGTTTGGGAAATCAGTTGTCCAAGTGCAAAATGGGCAGTAAAAGTCCAAGACAAAAAGAATATCATCTACAATTTAAGACCTGCCACATGGTATTCTGAAAAAACAGACTTTGACACATTCAAATCATTAGAAGACTTCTTATCTGCTCTCGACTTTGTTATAAAAACATATCCAAGCACTGCAAAAATTGGATTGGAATGGAAACGAAAGGTTGAGAAAGCATATAAAGATTACTATAATAAATCGTTGAACATTCCTTTGTGGCAAGATATTGTTCAAAATTATCAAAAAAAATAGAGATTATATAGCAGTTGTCCAAGTTTAGGATTGCAAAGGGCGGAAGCCCTTGCCACCCATCGCGAGCCTGGAGGGCGAGCGTATAAAAGGCGACTCATAAATAATCACAAAAAATAGCAATGTCCTTTCAAGGAGAAAAATGAACAACTCTAAAAAAACTGATAACTACAACAATGGATTTTGGCAATTTATCGTAGATTATTTGCCGAACTATAGTTCAAGAGATGATGTATTATGGGATGATATCCTAACAAGATTTATAGCGGACGAAGATGTAAGTGATGCAGATATGGAAATAATCTCAGCAGAATTCAACTGTGACAAAAAACTTGTAAAAAAAGAACTCGCTATATTAGAATCTGAATTTGCAAAGGAAGCATTAATGGCGTATTTCAACTTAGTTGCAACAAACAACAAACTAAATAACAATTATATTCTATGCAAGAAATAATAATGACTCCCGACGTGTGTATGCGATTCCTTGTTTGGTCGTACTACTACCACGATATCCGTCCGTCTAAGACTATGAGCTACAAGGATTGTGGCAAATTCTCTGATGCCGACGCCGCTCATCTTGACGACTTGAAGGAGACTCTTTTCAACTGTTTTGAGGAGGCTTCTGTAGAGAGAGCCTGCGACCAATTCTACAAAGCTAAGATGCTTCAGGAGCCATGTCCGTTTCCTCAGAGCGAATTGGATTTGATGTTTGCGAAGGAGAAATAAAATATTCCATTCATTTAAAATAGCAAAGACGGGGACATTTGAAGAAACAGCAAAGACGGGGACATGCCCCGTCTCTACACGTATAATTCAATATTCAGAATCACATTCCGTATCCTATGAATTTGTCTTCAAAACAGATGTCATACTCTCGTTTTTGACTCTCTCCGGAAGGGGCTTTCTTCTTTGATTTCTTTAGTTCCTTGAGTGCTTCTTCTGCGTCTTTATTTCCATTTTCAGCTGCGTCTTGCCACAAAGACTCAGCCATTTCTAAATTTTTATTCACTCCGTAACCTTCCTTATAGCAGTATCCGAGCATAAATTCTGCTTGTCTGTTTCCCAATTGCATTGCTTTAGTAAAATGAGAGACTGCCTTTGAGTAGTTGACAGGTCTAACCTTTCCATAAAAGCATAGAACACCCAGATTGTAGTTTGATTCCACGTCGTTATTCTCAGCGGCCAAACTCCAATAAATTATGGCTTTAGTATATTCTTTTTTGGAGTAGTGAATATGGGCCAAATTTCGATATCCATAGATGACATTTCCCATGTCGCCCAACTTTTTATAACATTTCACCGCTTTCTCCAAATCTTGCTCCACTCCTATTCCAAGTCGGTAGCATCGTCCTACATTACATAGAGCCTGCATACATCCATAAAGTGCAGATTCAGAAAACCATTTGAACGCTTCTTTATCGTCTTGCTCCACTCCCAAACCTTGACTATAGTAGTAACCTACACAATTTTGAGAGACATATTCGCCTTGTTCCGCTGCAAGCTTAAAATACTTAAATGCTTTTTTATAATCTTGCTTCACATTGGATCCAAATTGGTAATATATACCCAAAGTCATTTGTGCAAGACTGTTGCCTTTGCCTGCCTCTGCCTCCAACTGCTCAATGCTGCTGTTGTATAATGAGTTTTGCTGATAGTTGACTTTTAATGGCTTAAAACCAACGTTTTCCTCATCTTCATCCAGAAGAGTGCCGAGAAGAGGCTTATTCTGCCAAACTCCGTTTTTTTTGAGAAAAACAATCTTTGGAGTCTTAAATGGATAGCCGACCACCATTTCTCGAATCTCGTAGATATCCGTCACTTCTGAATCTGGCACTCCACCACGATAAAAAGTAGGAGGATATTTTTCGGAACGATCAATTTCCGGTTCAATTCCTGACGCCTTGCCTTCTTCGTCGTCATGAAACCAGATATAAACCTCCCCATACTTCTCTTCATGGCTACAATAATCAGCCAGACAACCATTGTAGACAGCATAGGTCTTGGATACAGAATACGCAGACTCAATCTCATTGGGATTATCAAGATGACGGTAATAATAGGGATCACCATTGGTTAATATCTGCTCTTGCTTCTCAAACCCAAGGTTTAATAGTTCAGGATCAATGCCTATAATCTTACCTTTTTTTTCTTGATATAAAAATTCTCTATTCTTAATCCGGACAATAAAATATCTGCCTTTATTCTCTTCCGTGTTTTGCTGAGGTTGAGCCTCAGATGGAGTTTTCCTGTCGACATTACTAGCTATAGCTGTAACTTTCAAAGAGTTGCTGGTCTCATATTCCACGCTTCCGTCTGGATTGTAAGTAGTCTCATCAATCAAATTATCTTCTTTGTCGAACTTACAAACCTTTTCAAGACGTCCATCCTTTTCATTATAAAAATAGGAAGTATGGCCATCTTGATCATACACCGTTTTTAATACCAGTTTTTCATCAATAGTATATTTATTAGATTCAATCAAAGCACCATCGACGTCGCGAGTATAGAAATAATGGTAAGACTCTCTCTTACTATAATTAGAATACTGTTCCAACATACGGCCATTGTCGTCTGATATCTGCTTAGAGAGTAGTTTTCCATCCTCATAATGACGATATTCAATTCTTACGCCCTTGTCGTTGTATTTTGCTATTTGGTACAATTCTCCATCCGAATGATATTGACATTCTTCGATTTTTCTTCCGGCGTCGTTGTACTTGAATGTTTCTCTATAACCAGCATTACCAGTGATTCCATAATGCTGTATTTCGACCACTTGATTCTTGTCGTTATACTTTAGGCGACGTTGGTTTATGATTTGAACCAATTTCTTTTTTCTGAAGTTCAATGTAAAATCGATCTCTCCGTATTTTCCGGAAAGAGTCAGATCAGGAAAACCAGACTCTTCTTCAGCCCTTTTTGTCCATAGTTTAAGATAACTAATGCCCGATATGAACCCATTCAAGTTTGACGATTTCAATCCATTTTCCTCAAAAAAAGGATCGACAATCTGCTTATAATCTTCAATCTTGAATTTTTCGACTAACCACTTTACTATTGACTTTTCCTTATCAGAAAGATCAAAGCCATACTCGCCTGGCATACCATGTCCATGAGTTAAAGTTGCTTCAGTAGTGATGTTGAATTCTTTATCTACATCTCCAATTTTGACTTTAATCTTTGAACCTTCAGTAAGCTTATTATAATCAATTGTTTCCATAAAATACTTTTTAATGCGACACACGCATCCGACACCTGCTGCGCAGGAATCGGCTAACCATCACTTTGTGCAAAGTCCTCCGGACTATTAACACGCTGACGACACACGATATTTGGAGACACCCACAGGTCCAGCGGACCTGGCACGTTGTGATGGGTAGCCGATTCCATTTATTCGGTCGAAGACTGAATAAATGGTGTCGGTTTCATTGATTTCGGAACCCAAAAACGAAATGGTGTCGGTTTCATTGATTTCCGTTTGACGTCATTAGAATGCCCACAAATCTTCGTCGGATGCCATGTTTATTCCTTCTTCCGAGAACATAATAGAAAGGCCTGTTGCGATGTCCATGTCACTCGTGTTCCAATCGGTGTCGACTACCCAGCCATAACGTTTGCCATCTTTTTTATAAATCATATATTCAAAATATATGAGATCCATCACGCGCTCTTTTGTGATGTGGTCCAAATCGTAGTATGTTGGATCTTCGTCATCTTCTTCGTCTCCCTCAAGATCTCGTTTGCACTCCCTCAACTCTTCAATGACCTCGTAATTGTATTCGTAATACTCTAGTAGATGTTCCGGAATCATGTCACGGTATTTCGCCTCGTTTTTCTTGTAATCCAAGTAGTTCTGCCTTTGCTGAGGTGTGATGCCATCCTTGTGATGTGGCTCGACTTTGATCTTGTACCAGCTATTACAACCATCGATGTCTGATTGCTCATATTTGACCCATTTGTCATGGTCCAAAAACAAGACGCCAAATACTTCATCTATGATATGACCGTGTCTTTTGGAATTCAATACCCATCCATTCTGTACTTTGATGGTGTCTTCCGACAAGATAATAGAAACAGCGTGTTCTTTGCCTGTGATTTCTGCCAACCAGCCAAAGTTTCCTTCACGGTCGAAAAACAGAGCCTTAATAACTAGAGCGTTACAAAGAGAGGTTTCATTCACCTTTTCTGGCATCAAATTATCTTCAGATCTATACCAACGGCTGTTCTCGTAATTCTCTTTATGATAAGCCAGCAGCACCTGAGGCACATTCTGTACGTATTCGTTAATATTTTCACGGTAACGCTTGTATGCATTATGCTGGGCCTCGTTTATCTCCTCGTTTTCTGAGCATTGAAACATGATTTCACCCACACCATTACCGCAAAATGGAATAGTGACCGGCAGAGTCATGTAACCTTCCTTGTCGAATGTCAGTTTACTGAAAATTGCGTCGTCAGTAGGGTTGGTTTTTAAATAATCCCATCCTTTGAAAATTCTTGGTTTGCCATCGGACAAGACAACTGATATGAGATATTGTGACGAAATAAAATTTGACAACCAACCGAAATTTCCTTTACGATCAATAAATAATTCTAATGGCTTAAAATAACAAATAGTGGCTAATTTATCTACCACATCCAGTTTCAATTCATCTGGCAAAGTAAATCGTCTACTAAAATCTTCAAAATGATTTTTGTAATAAGAGAAGATAGTTTCAGGCACTTCTTTAGCTATATTTGACAAATTAGTCAAATATGATTTGTAAGCCTCTCGCTGATTCTCTGTTATCTCTTCTTCTTTGTCACACTTGATAACTAGA
>JAZUGF010000096.1:0-28873 GCA_045641065.1 Paludibacteraceae bacterium
ATTTACTGATATGAAAGCATGGATAAAAGCAACTATAGTTGCACTATTAGCGATATTCTCAACGTCGTGTTCATTGGATTATGACGATGAAGATTATGTACCAGACCCATTCTACACATTTGCGGACAAGACATGGTCGAGAATAGAAGAGACAGTAGGATATAACTATTTCGTATGTTATGAGTTTTACAAAGACGGAGCATACTCATACTGGTTTTACGAATACGACGAGGATATGCCACACCCAATATTCAGTGTTGAGAATGGAAGATGGGAAGCGATTTCACACGGAGGAAGCAGAGACGAGATAAGATTATATCGTAGAGGATGCTCCGACACATACGAGATCAGCCAATTTCTTAAGGGCTTAAGCAGTTGCAATTTCAGCAGTGATATTAATGACTACAAGAAAGCCATAGATGATTTGTATTACAACGGATATTAGCATAGAGGAGACGGGAGAGAATTCCGTCTCCTTCATCATTTTATCTTAACCGCTTGATTTTGCAAAAGATTTTAACAACCAAACAGTTTGTTTTAACAAAGTTTTGCCATATCCGTTTTTGTTTCTAATTTTGAAAAATTTTATAGGACGTGCTATATTTATTAGAGTTTTGAAATTTATGATAGGGATACATCTCAATATGAAAAAAGGATTTATTATAGCTTTATTAGCAATGGTCGCTACTGTGGGGAACGTGTTCTCACAGAGTATGCTTATTTCAGGAGGAAACGACCACGCACTTGCACTTTGTAATAAAGGTAAAATTTTTGCATGGGGATACAACAAAGATAATCAGTTGGGATTATTACCTCCAAACGACACCAAACTTGTCGTAAACAAGCCAGAAATGGTAAATATCCCAATCAACTTAACATTCTCGCAAGTATCTGCAGGATCCGGATCTCATAATGTAGCCTTATCATGTAAAAAAATAGCATACGGTTGGGGTGCTAACAAAAACTTCGAAGCAGGACAACCAACAGGTGATGTTATCGACAAACCGACTCCGATATTATGCGGAGAAGCCGGCCAATATAATCATGGTTATGAGGAAGATGGTATAACTCCTGGACCATATTTGGGTGATGTCAAAAAAATCGCAGCCACAACAAGTGCGTCAATCGCACTACTTGAAGATGGAACAGCTGTTATATGGGGAGGAAACGGTAGTTATCAAGGTGGAGATGATTATCCGTTATTTAAACAAAAAACCTATAAGCCGATATACGTGCGTGACGAAAACAACAAAATTCTTACAAACATCATAGACGCTTATGGTGGAGACAATAACCTAACCCTAATAGTAGGAAATTCACCAACCGATATGATCGGAACCGTTTATTCTATGGGAAACTGGAATGGGCGAGGTGCGACAGACAAAGGAATAGACGAATCATGCTTTGTCGCCAAACCGGTAATTTTAGCAGCGCCCAACTCTTCCGAACTGCCATCAGACGACAATAAAACATTAACTGCAGTAAAAACATCTGGAATTGCGGACGCTGGAGGTTTTGCATTTGACGAAAATGAGGGATACCTATACGGTTGGGGTAATAATGGTTGGCATGGAATGGTTGGTGTAGAGAAACTTGACGCATTCAAATACGCGTCAAAAGTTCTTGCTGGCGAATACGCCACTATATCCAAAGAAACATATATGACCAATGTACACCAAGTAGTTGGAGGTAACGGATACGGTGCCGTGGTAACAGAAGATGGATACATGCTTTACATGGGAGTCAACAACCTAACAGGAAGAGATGGAGGTATAATTCCTAATTCTGAATGGTCTGCAACAATCACTACTGGAACATCAACCGATCCAGGACCTGTTTTTGCAAAATATTGCAAAGGAGAAAAGGACCCTCTAAAAGAAGTTGTTGTGAATGACGCAGCCGCTATAGGTAGAGGCGACTTATTTGGTTTTATGGTTAACAAGGATGGTGATTTTTATGTATGGGGAAATACCAAAGGGCCAGGTGATAGCACACCTGCAGAAGTAGGTCTTTTGGGATTAGGCTTCGACGGAAAAGCAGATGATCCAGAAGGAAAAGGATACAGAACTTGTCTTTCCAAAATCACACTTGATTGTGACCCTCAAGATGAGTGTCCTAAGGTGTATATGATTGGACCACGTTATAAATGTCCAGGAAAAAAGGACTCTTTGTATTGTGGATTCACGCCAACAACAAGAGCCATAGCAAATTATTATTTCAAATGGAGTCACAATGGCAAAGTAAAAGGCAATGTGACACAAGCAATGGCTGAAGATTTGGCTAAAAAAATCAGTGACGGAACAGCAACAGCAGCCGAAAAGAAAGCAGTTTTAGAAGACCCTTGGAACAACTGGATCGTAGAAGTGAGTGACCCAGGAACTTATACTGTTGAAATCATCTATGTAGGAAATAACGTTCCTTGTTCAAATTGTGAATCTGCAATCGGAAAGGTAGAAGTGATCGATATGGGAATGCCGATTGACATCGACACTTTAGAAAGTTGTGTCGTTGACACCATGAAACCCGCTAATCTCGACATAATTGATTTCAGTGCGACAGTAAACGATAAATTCTACAAAGCAACTGACAAAGTAACGTTTGCAGCTTTTGCAACTCCTACAAGCACAGACACTTTAAAAGACATATATGGTAATACTCTTATTTTCAACACTACTGGTGCTGGAGGTATAATTGATAAATTTTCTGTGTATGGAGACATTATTGACAAAACAATAGGAGTCGAGCCAAGACCAGGCATAGACACACTTTACCATATTTGGCTTGAAGACATCACTAAATTCGAGACTAACGTGCTTGAGCCTTCCTTCGCATCATCAACAGGTAGTGGGCAAAGAGATCTTATCCTAAAAACGTTTTCTACATCAGAATTTTCATCTTTCTATATACATTTAATAGGTACAACATATAGTGAGACTCAAGTATCTATAAAACCAATAATATATAGAGCGGGAAAAGCCAAAGACGGAAATTATACTCATGGAGAGCTATTCTGGGAGGGAGAAACAAAAGACACTACCATAGTCCAAAGTTCACCTGCAAAAGAAATAGATTGTGAGGTTAAATGTGGTGTAACTCTACCAGGTAACGCTGCAAGAGGTACCGAATACGTATTATCTGCAATTATCACGATAACAGGAGGTGGAACATATTCCCTAAATACACTTCCTGCAACAACAAACTTCTATTTTGCGACTCCAATAGAAGATTCTAAAGGTTACGGTATTCAAATCACAGGTACATACGCTGCCAATCCAATGGGAGGAGGATATTCTAATAACGACGGAGCTGCTTTTTATAACCTCAAATTCGGCAAGATGACCGATTACAACTGTGGTCGTATTCCATTGTCATCACGTTTTTATTGCCCTCCATGTGACAGTCCAAGAGAATTGGAAATCACATCAAGCGAGTCTATCAAAAACGACGTCGATCCAAAATACAAAAAAGTAGTTACTCTATGTAAAGAGAGCGACGAATTGACTTTGGATATAGAGCCATTGATCGGTAAAGCAAGCACAGATACAAAATTTGACATCATGTGGTTCGACAAGAAATCAAAAGATGAGTCGGAAGCATTGTCTGGCTATACAGATCTAACAGGTGATGCCAAAACACTTGAGTTCAAGACTGATTGGGCTACTATAGCTGGAGCCACAGATATCACAGAAAGTGTAGAGAAGGTTTACTATGTAATGGTTCGTGATCATAAAGAAAAAAGTTGTGAGACTTTTGATTCCATCAAAGTCATCGCTCATCCTGTGCCAGCAGACACACTTGTTTGGGACACATTCTGTTTGACATCTCGACTTGATGAGCCAAGATTTGTAGCATCTCCTTTAAGCAATAAGGATATCCACTGGGTTGGAGATGATCCGACTGTTGCTTCTGTTTGGGCATCAATTACAGCACCAACCACTTTCGACTACACAATCACAGATAAAGTGACTACTTGTGTAGGCGAGACTCACTCTTATACTGTGACAGTCAACAAGACTCCATTGCCTGGAGTTGAAACTATGATTTCGCAGACTAAAGAGACAGGATTGAAATACCAATTGGCAAACGCAATAATACAACCGGATGGTATTGCCGACGGTTGTGAAATCAACTGGTATGAGACAGAAACCGGAACAACAGAAATAACATCAGTTCCTCTTGATGAGAAAGGAACTATAACAGTGTGGGCAGAACAATATGACCCTGTGACAAAATGTTCAAGCGAGCGCGTCGAGGTGACAATCGTCATCAACGACACTCCTATGCCTGATGTAGTTGACGAGTCGTTATGTATTGGAGATGAAATCATTGATATGGCTGAATATGCCACTGCAAAAGATGCCAACCACACTCTTAATTTCTATAAAGAGAAAGATGATGCCACTCCATTAACTGACAGAAAATTCACAGCCACAGAAAAAGGTGAATTCACTTTCTGGGTAAGTCAGACAAACAATGACACCCAGGTAGAGAGTGAAAAGAGACCTTTGACTATAACTGTCCACGGAGTGTCAACTCTTGATTTGAGCGACAACGTAAAAGCATACTGTATCGGTGATCCAACAACAGACTTAACTGCTAAGATTATTTCCGATGAAGATCCAGCTTACATTAATGTAATTTGGTCTAAAAAACAAGACATGAGCAATCCAAAGTCAACTATGACTCCAAAAGCCACTGAAGAAACGACAGAGACTTATTACGCTCGTGCGGATTACAACAACAGTGGTAATGCACAAAACACGCAATATGCTAGTGCAGTCTGCGAAGGTAAAGTTGAAAAAGTGGAAATCACAATCAACAAAACTGAGATTCCAAAATCAAATACCAACTACACTGTGTCATATTTGTTGACAGATGCAGTAGGAAACAAATACAAAAAGCTTCTTGATCAAGAAGGAGACGCTGTCATTGAAGATAACGGTTGTGAGCTTATTTGGTACGACAAAAACATGAACAAGCTTGACGACATGCCAGCTCCAGAATACAACTCTAATGATTCTGAAAGAGAAGAAATATACTACGTCGCACAAAAAAACACAACAACAACTTGTACAAGCGAGCCTCAAAAAGTTGTCGTGTCAATAAGTTCAATTTTGAAACCAAGTGTTTCTAGAGTCGCACTATGTGAGTCATCAGAGAAACTACTAGCACCATACCCATTGGACACTTTTGCACATGTCAGACCAACAGGCAGTTATCCAGAAAGCGATTATGAACTTGTATGGTACAAAGAGGATCCTAAAACAGGTGCTACTCCATTACCGTCTATTGACTTATCTGATGAAATCAAGAACGACATCAGTAATGGAAAGTATGATTCAAAAAGTGTAAATGCATACGACAGAGTATTCTGGGTAACACAGAAATATATCGGAACTGACGCTACTCCAGGCGAGAGTCCAGCAGAAGAACTAAACGTGACAATCTATTCAAAACCAAGATTGAAATTGTCTGTTGTAGAGCCAGTTTGTAAGGGAACTCAAATTCCTCTAGATGGTCTATACTCTATTTCTAATCAAATTCCTTCTAGATCAAGAGATTACAAATATACAACTCTAAGTTCAAGTGGTGGTTCTGTCGACAATGCAGATTATTTGACTGAACATGGAGACTATCTTGTAAGTGCACGTTTCGAAATTACAAAAGATGAAGTTTGTATTTCGCCTTACGACACTCTAAAGGTGACTGTAAACGAGATAAAGTCAGTACTAATCGATGGAGATAAAGAGACTTGTCCTAGTACAGGTGTCGACCTAGTGGCAAATGTGGATTATGAGCATATGAGTGCAGATGACGTGAACAATGCATCATATACTTGGCATGTATCTCCATCAGGAGTGTCTGGAAATTTCAGCACATTCAACACTTCCGACGCAGGCTTACTCAAAAAGGGAGATAAAGTCACTGTAACACTTGAGGTAGAAATGGGTAAATGTACTTCAAAAGCTACTCACGTTGTCAGTGTTATTGACCCAGGAATTGTCGGTATAAGCAACCAGTCTGCGACAATCTCATTCGAAGAGAAGTACAACGACCAAAATGCAACATATCAACTATCTGCAAATTCTATTAACGAATTCAACAGATGTAATAACAATGTAGAAGTTGCATTCAAAGTTCAACAAACTGAGGATGAATTCTCATATGAGAACCTTGAGACAGGAGAAAAAGGCACTGGCACTTTCTCTGATGGAACTGGCAAATTCGGTATCAAGGCTGGTATGTACGAAGTGACTTATACTAACACTTGCCCTACAAAATTCAAGTTCAATGTGATTGACCGTTTCTTGAATATCAAAGGTAACAATAGTAGTTTGGCTGTTTGCGAGGGTTCTCCATTCAGTGCCAAGATTGTTAAAAAAGAAGATGACGGATCTATATCTCCATTTGATTATGACCCTAGAAAGCATACAATTGAATGGCAGAAAGACGGACTTCCAATTTCAGGACAAACAACTGAGGAGCTTTATATTCCCGCAACAACACCTAATGACAATGGTGTATATAGTTTCAAGGTCACAACTGCTGGATGCAACTACTTCGGAAGCATTGCAGGTGGAGGATCATTCACATCAAAACCTAATGTGAAAATTGACTCAACTAAGCTTGGAAAAGATGGTGTGTTTGAGGTAGTTCGTACAAAAGACAAAGAGATTACATTGTCATTCAAGAATCCAACAAACACCGATTACCTAGATAAGCTAGAGAAGAAAATTCTATGGTTTAAGGATGGCGAAAGTGATGCTAGTTACACAGGTTCAAAAGTGACATTGAAAAACGTTACAGAAGACCAGTATTACCACCTTGAGTTCGCAAAGGGAAGTCATAGAACAGACGGTGATTTCTGCGGAAGTGAAGTAGATATCGTTGTAAAAGTTGACGCATTGCTTTCAATCAAGTCTAAGTTGATAAATGCCGACGGTACTGAGACATCAGACATGTGTATAAATGAAGATGGTGTAGGATTTGAGATTGATACAACTGGTACAGGAACTGTTCTTAATCCAGACAAGTTCAGATTCAAGGTGATGGAGACAATAGGATCTGAAACTCCAAAAGAGATCAAGATGGTTCAGAAAGAGGACGATCCAAAACTATTGTTTGCAGAGATAACACCGGCTAAAGACGCGACATACAAGATCATCTACGAATATGACGTAGAAGGACAGAATTTGACGTCATCGGCTTCAATCAAAGTCCATCCTGCATATGAAATTGAATGGGACAAAAACATTCGTCTATGTGATGGAATGGCTGGATTTATTCCAATCACTAAAGCCGAGCCTGCATCTGAAATCACATTGACTTGGTTGCCTAACAGTCATTTGATGAATGGAGACAAAAATGGAGCAAATGTAATTGCGAAATTTGCTGGCGATGGTCTTGTAAAAGTGGATACTTTGGAATTGCTAGTATCTTCAAACGAAGGTTTTTGTGCAGACAAGGTGTTCAAACCAACATTCACTACTGACAAACAGATTGAAGGAAAAGTTGTTATTCCAGAGTTGATCTGTGAGGGTCACACTGCGATAATGGATGCGTCATCTTACGAAGCAGATGAATACATTTGGAGTTCATTTGAAGAATTTGGTGAAGGAGTGACAAAAACCGGATCTTCTCTCAGTGTTATTCCAAAATCTATGTATCCTTCATACGATTTGGAAATGAAACGAGGAGCCTGCACTGAGTCTGAGATAGTCGACCTTACAGTAAGCTACGCTCCTGTATTCGACAGAATTGATTCGTTGTCATTCCGTTCTGTGGAGATTTTCATTCAGCCAGGTACTGGAACAAAGCCATTCAGGTACATCGTTGATGACGTTGAGGATGATAATGTCTTGGAGTCTATAAAAGAGAATTTGGATTATGGAAATCACCATGTCAAGGTAATTGATATGGCAGGTTGTGAGATTGACACTACATTCGTCACTTTGGCACCTGACTTTGAATTCCCTGTCCATATATCTCCTAATGGCGACGGTAAAGATGATCTGTTCAGCATTCCGACTTTGACAGAAGCCTATCCAGACGCCAACATCAGAATCTTTGACCGTTGGGGCAAGAAACTTGCGGAGTACAAGGCCGGTGATTCAGAAATGGATTGGGATGGAACTTACATGGGCAAAGAGATGCCAACTACCGACTATTGGTACGAGATTGAAATCAAAGAGATCAAAAAGCTTTACGTAGGCCACTTCACTTTGATTCGCCAATAACGATACAATAACGATAATAATAAAAGGTGATTATATAGCAGTTGTCCAAAATGAGGATTGTTAAGGGCGGAACGTATATAATTGCCTAATTAAAATGCTAAATGTGAAATGCTAAATGCTGAATGAAAAATTAATTCAGCATTTAGCATTCAGCATTTCTAATTTAATCAATTGTGCAGATTCATTTAATAGAAAAAGAGAGTCTCAGCAGCACTAACAATACGCTTGCTGAATTGCTGAGAATGGTGCCCGACATGGAGGAAGGCACAGTGGTTAGAGCCATAGAGCAGACGGCAGGAAAAGGTCAGCCCGGCAACCATTGGGAATCGGAAGCGAAGAAGAACATCACCATGAGTCTCCTTCTACGCCCGGAGTTTCTATCCATTGTCGATCATTTCTTCATCTCAATAGCAATGTCTCTCGGCATCACTGACTATCTGAAGTCAAAGAATATAGAAGGAGTCTGTATAAAATGGCCTAACGACATCTACGTCGGCAACAATAAAATATGCGGAATCCTAATTGAGAATTCCATTATCGGGCATACCATAGACAGTTCAATCGTTGGTATTGGATTGAATATAAACCAAGAGAAATTCTTGAGCGATGCACCTAACCCGGTTTCCCTTACAAATATTACAGGCGAGACTTATGATCTCCACACTGAATTGAATCAGCTTTGTAATGCCCTACTCCGTCGATACGTGATGCTTGCCAATGGAAATCAAGAGACTCTGAAAGAAGAATACATCGCCCGTCTCTACCGTTTTAACCAGATGGCCGAATACAAACTTCCATCTGCAGATACCGTCTTCAAGGCAAAAATTACCGGTATCGCACCAGAAGGAAGACTGATTATGGAGAGTGACAGCGGCAAAATAATGAAATTCGCATTCAAAGAGGTGGTTTTTGTCAATTCGTAATGCGTAATTCGTAATGCATAATTGCCGAGAAATTATTACTTTTGCCATCAGAATTATATAAGATGGGAAGAATACTCGCAATTGACTATGGTCAGAAACGAATAGGCCTCGCAGCCACAGATCCAGAGCAGATTATCGCTAATGGATTAGACACCGTTTCTCCAGATAAAATATTCCAATTTTTGACCGACTATTTCGCTAAAGAGAAAGTCGACAAAGTCATCATCGGCAAACCTCAAAACATGAATGGAGAAGCTTCGGCATCAATGAAATATATTGAGCCATTCGTGAGAGGATTCAAGAATAAGTTTCCTGATATGCCAATTGAATTCCACGACGAAAGATTCACTTCCGTACTCGCCAACCGTGCGATTTTGGAAAGCGGTGTGAAGAAGAAGGAGCGACGCGAAAATAAGAAATTGGTTGACAAAGTGAGTGCCGTAATCATTCTGCAATCCTATCTTGAAAGCCAGAGAATGAGATTCTTTTAAAATGAACTTTTTATAAAAAGATAATAAAATGATATATCCAATCACTGTGTACGGTCTTCCCGTACTTAAAAAAGTAGCTTCAGATATTACTCCAGATTATCCTAACTTGCCGACTGTAATTGACGACATGTATAAAACATTGACAAACGCAGAAGGTGTTGGTTTGGCAGCACCACAGGTGAATTTGTCAATTAAGCTTTTCATTGTCGACTTGACATGTTTGGCTGAGGAGGATCCAATCTACAAGGATTTCAAGAAGACATTCATCAACCCAGAGATTACTTTCTACAGCGAAGAGGAGGAGAAGGGAGAAGAAGGATGCTTGAGTTTGCCTGGCATTTCAGAGTCAGTAAAGCGTTCAAAAAAGATCCGCATCAAGTATCAGGACGAGAAATTTGAGTGGCACGACGAGGAGTATGAAAACTTCTTTGCACGCGTTATCCAGCACGAATATGACCACCTGCTTGGTAAGGTATTCATTGACAGAATCTCTCCAATCCGTCGCACTATGAACCGCAGCAAGATCAGTGCTATGCTTAAAGGTAAAGTAAAGTGCAGATATAACGTCAAGACTGTATAATCCAAGACGATATAACCATGGCAAATACAGAAGCACAATTCGATAAAGCCATCCAGGTGTGCCGCGACGTCTATTCAAAGAAATTGAAAGACTACGGTGCTGCTTGGAGAATCATGCGTCCATGCTCGATTACTGATCAGATCTTCATCAAGGCCAATCGTATCCGCACATTGGAGACAAAGGGGAATCATTGCGTCGACGAGGGCATCCAACCTGAGTTGATCGGCATCGTCAACTATTCCATCATGGGAATGATACAGTTGAGCAAAGGATTTGCCGACGGTGATGACATCACTGTGGATGAAGCACTTAGCCTATACGATGAGTATATGCGCAAAACTCGCACACTGATGATTGCAAAAAATCACGACTACGACGAGGCATGGAGAAGCATGCGTACAACATCGTATACAGACTTGATTCTAATGAAGATCTATCGTACAAAGCAGATTGAGAGCAACGACGGCAAGACACTTATCTCAGAAGGAATCGAAGCCAACTATATGGATATGGTCAACTATGCCATATTTGGTTTGATCAAAATCGACGAGGCGGAAGGTAATAAAAAAATGTAGAGACGGGGCATGTCCCCGTCTTCGCATATCCCCGTCTTATTATATTCCGCCAATAGTATCAGACACGTACAAAACGAATCTCCACAAGATGAGAAACCCATTGTCAGTCCTTATTCAGAAATTGAAAAACACGACGTTACGCAAAACATCGGTATTTGTGTCGCGTCTTGTTGTAGGATTGCTATGTCTCATCCCCGGATATGAATCTATCGTTGACCCAGTAGGATCAAATATTCTTTGTGATAGATATTTGCATTGTCTTGGATTAGATGTATTGCTACCATTGTCGTACATCATCTCCATCAGCATCTCATCTTTACAGTTTGTGATCGGAGTATGCATGACCTTAGGTGCTAAAATCCAGTGGACATCCATCATGGCGACGTTATTCCTAACCGGACAGATTATCGCGTCTGCCACTACCCTACACCAATGCCCCGACATCTACGACGGAATCAACCACACCATCAACGCCCACACATTCGGCAGTTCGATAGCCCACGGCGTGATTCTGTTGGCATTCGCATCATTAGTATTCCACTGGAGAAATTACAACATTGGATTCTACACTAAACGAACTGAGTGGATTATCTCAATCTACGGATTTGCCTTTTCAGTAGTGATGGCAATCCACTGTTATTTCTCACTTCCGATTCTCGATCTCACCGTCTGCAAAGAAGGAGAATCCATCAAGAAAGTGATCGACTATGCAGTTACGCATAAAATCGAGATAGAGAAAGAGACACAAACGGCGATGTCCCACTACGGATATTCCATGATCCTTGTGAGCCCGGACATCACACAAGCCAGCACAACATATAGGAAAAAACTCAATAATCTATACACATACTGCAAAAGCAACGGATATAAATTTGCCATGCTTACGACTGCAGATCCAGACAGCCGTGAAGTGGACGAATATATAATTGAGACATCTGGAGCAGAATACCCATTCATCCGCATCGAGCGTAAACTAACCGACGCATTTGTACGTTCCAATCCAGAATTGTTCTTGATGAAAGACGGACTTGTGGAGAAGAAATTCTCTTGTTACCAGATTCCCACATATGAAAAACCTCTACATGAAGAATTCGCTGAAGACACCGAGGTTTCAGGCGATTTTAACGATGTAGTCAAAAGCATACTCTATTTTGGCACACCACTTCTTGCCATCCTTATCTACGACTACTTGATCGAGGGAGCGAAAGCTTTATATAGATTATGGCAAAGGAAGAGGAAGAAGAAAAAGGAGGAAGGGGCATCTGTCCAACAAGCATCGTAAAAATTCACGTTGAGAAAATCACAAAGTTTTTAACATGCTTTACATAATCGCCTAAATATATTATCTTTGCGGGCGAATTGAAATTCGAATAAACAATATTTAAATATCTACAAAAATGAGAAAGAAAATCGTAGCAGGAAACTGGAAGATGAATACTACTCTTCAGGAGGGTATCGCTCTAGCAAACGACTTGAAGGCAGCTTTGGCTGGTAAGACTCCTAAGTGTGATGTTGTAGTTTGTACTCCATACATCTCTGTAGCAGCAGTAGCTGAGACAGTTAAGGGTTCAGTTATCGGTGTAGGTGCTGAGGATTGTTCAGCAAACGAGAAGGGTGCATTCACAGGTGAAGTTTCTGCAAGCATGGTTGCTTCTACAGGTGCTAAGTACTGTATCCTTGGTCACTCAGAGCGTCGTCAGTACCACGGTGAGGACAACGCACTTCTAATCAAGAAGCTTAACTTGGCTTTGGCTAACGGTCTAACTCCAATCTTCTGTGTAGGTGAGGTTAAGGAAGAGCGTGAGGCTAACACATTCAAGTCAGTTATCGAGGGTCAGATGGCAGCTGTTTACACTCTTTCTGCAGCAGATTTCGCTAAGGTTGTTATCGCATACGAGCCAGTTTGGGCTATCGGTACTGGTCTAACAGCTACTTCAGCTCAGGCACAGGAGGTTCACGCTTCTATCCGTGCTTCTATCGCTGCTAAGTACGACAAGGCAACAGCTGAGAACACTTCAATCCTTTACGGTGGTTCTTGCAAGGGTAGCAACGCTCCTGAGTTGTTCGCTCAGCCAGATATCGACGGTGGTTTGATCGGTGGTGCCGCTCTTAAGGCTGCTGATTTCATGCAGATCATCGAGGCTTGGAAGTAATCTTCTAAAGACGATTAAAAAATCAAGGGTTCGACTTTCGTCGAACCCTTTTTGTTTGTAATACAAAGTATTTGTACTAAACCTATATGTCTAACGAGATTTGCATGAACTTTGTCTTTTGCGTTTTAGACACATTCATTCCAAAACTTTTGGCACACAACTTTATCACTTCTTCATCGTCAATACTATATTTAACATTGTGTTTTTCCAAAGCATGACGAATGCTCATTGCCATATGGTATGCAAGATTTACTGGCACAGCATTGCCAATCATCTTATAACCAACATTGACATCTTCATACACAAATTCAAAATCATCAGGAAAAGTCTGGACTCTTGCGACTTCTCTTACTGACATTCTTCTATACAAATGTTCTTTTCCTGGAACAAAGATTTGTTTATTTGAATCAATTTTTATCATCTGTGGGGCTTGTGGATGAAGCTGACACTGTCTACCACTTGCCTGAACAGTGAAACCCTGATCATCCCAACCTCGGACTCGATTACGCGAAAGAAATATAGGAGAAAAACCTCCTACATAATACTCGTGATTTAACACTCTACAATCCTTGCCATTTGTATGGTTTTTTTCCTTGGCTGGAATTACAGAGTATTGTAAATCACCAATTGCTTCACGAAGCGTTATTCGTGGTTTTACTATACATGGATATTCATAATCAGTAATGCCAAGATCTTTGCGGAATCCGACATAAAAGACTCTGTCTCTATCTTCAGGAACCTCATAATCCTTTGCATTAAGCATTTTCAATTGGACATCATAACCAATACCTGCATTACGGAATTCATTCAAAAATTCCTCTACTGCTTTTGCATTTCTCGGAGCTAACATACCAGATACATTCTCCGCCACAAAGAATAATGGTTGAACAGATTTCAAAATGCGAATGTAATCACGAAAAAGTTGCCCACGAGGATCTTCTATACCCCTCTTAGCACCTCCTTCACTCCATGATTGACAAGGAGGACCTCCAATTATACCATCAATACCTTCTGGGAAAAACGACTCATTAATGTTTCGAATATCTCCCTCTATCAAACAAACGTCAGGAAAATTACGTCTGAAAGTAGGACATATTTTTGGATCAAATTCATTCGCCACAGCAGTTCTAAACCCAGCCTTATGAAATCCTAAGTCTAAACCACCAGCCCCACTAAATAAACTTATAAGAGCCATATTCTATACTTCTTGGAATAAATGTTGGGTGAACAATACTGGTGGATTGCCTAACAATCTTACGTCAAACTTCAACGACGCCTCAACTTTTGAACTTGCGTTGTGAATACGGAACGATATTTCCCAACCTCCATCAAGTATCATATTTAATGTATCCTTTGAATCTTTCTTAAATTCAAACTCCACAATTCTTGTAGGAAGTTTTATTTCTGGAATTGAATAACGCGATTTTATCTTGTTAACAGTCTTGTTTAATCCACCATTTATATTGAACGCCTTTACTATTACCATATTATGAATATCATCCTTAATAATTTTATAGAAAGGGTACTCTCCTATCAAATATAAAATAAGTTTGGCAGGAATACCTTCATTCTTTTCATTAATCCTAAGCAACTCTTCTTTGAATGAAGTAAGCAAAGGGATGTAACAATCATCTTGTTTTCTATCCCCCATATCACTCCACAATGCCTCTGGATTATTTTTTCGTATTTCATACAAACTATCAAACAATGGAGTAATCTCATCCCAATACTTCTGAGAACACGGAATTCCTAACCATTTGTAACCAAAATCTAGAGACTTGCTAAGTCGAGAATGCTTTACAGCATCATTGTTATTCTTGGCAGAAAAACCGATTTCCCACTTGGACAATGCTCGGCTAAATACAACATCTCTTACATCTCCAGTCTCTCCTTCTTGATCTTTTTGCAAGCAAATAGACAATACATCACCGGATCCAATCTCCGCCACTAACCCTGGCTCTATCTTCACCATTGTATCTATAGTTTCAAATGCAGCTTTATCAAAACGAGTATGCTCTTCATCTGAAAAGCTATCATAATATTCTTTTGCCTGTTTGTATGCATCATTCTCAACCAACAAAGCTCTTAAACCTTGTTTGCTGATGTAATTCTTATATTCTTTAGCTATAGCATATTCAAATGCCTTACCATTCCTTACTTGATCTCCTTGTGGCATAATTAAATCAAAATATTTTCAAAATTGCTAATAAAATTTGGAATAACAATTACACATGGTTACAAAATATTCAACATTTTTATAACATGTCAGATCTCCTGTTTATTATCAACCTCACAAAGGATAAATCTCTACATGGCTGCTGCCTGAGTTTCCATTCTTCACAACACGAATCTGAGTTGTGATTCTTTCACTCATTGTGTCGGTATGGCTAATCACGCCTACCTTCTTTCCCTGTGACATCTGAAGCAATGAAAGCGAATCGATCACTGTGGATAGATATTCCTGGTCGAGTGTGCCAAATCCCTCGTCGATAAAGAGATTCTCAAATGAGATATTGCGCGACGAAAGTGATGATAAGCCAAGTGCTAATCCAAGTGAAACCACGAATGTTTCTCCACCTGATAGTGACGTTGTATCACGTATGTCATCTGCTCTATCATGGTCGATAACACGTATACCAAGTGAGTTTGGCACCTGCACCAATTCATATCGGCTGTTAAACTTGCGTATCTCATCGTTGGCATGCTCAACAAGAAATCTCAACGTATAACACTGTGCTATCTTACGCAATGTTTTTCCGTCGCCTCCGATAGAGTCATACACTTCCTTCCAATCCTCATTTTCCTGTGAGACTTCCTTAAACTCAGCAGCCAAACCTCCCATTTGTTTCACTGCATCATTATGTTTCTGAAGTGTAGCCTGTGCTTCCACAAGTTTCTTCTGCTGACTATTACTCTCAAGAGTCTCTTTCTCAACTTTAAGTTCATCCACACTCTTCTCCGGCTTCGTCTGCTGATGCTCAACTCCCCTTTTCTCAGCATCCTTTCTCAATGTAGATGCAGAATTAAGTTTGGCTTCTTTTGTCTCCTTATCCTTACGGACAGACTCCCAATTGTTAGTGGCTGAAAGCATTCCGTCTACAATATCCAAAGAAATTGGAGATTCGGATTTTGCATTATATTGAGCAATCCAATCATTCAATTTTGCAGATTCAGTATTTCTTGACACTGAATCCCTACTCTTCTGATCCTGAGTTGTAGATAATTGTCCAGAGACACTACTCAATGCTTGCTTCTGCTTTCCAATTTCTTCGGTTTTACTCTCCTCCGCTGTTTTTGCAGATTTCAACTCATTAGTCAAACGAGCATCCTCTGCATCTGGATCTTTACCTCCCAATTCAGCATTATACTGTTTCTGCAAATCACCAAGAGTATCAACAGCAGCCTTATGTTCCGACGTCGCTTTTTCCAACGCATTGGCTTTTTCCGTCTGCTGACTCACAAAATTGTCAGTCTGTGATTTCAAACCAACAAGTGTCTTTTCTGCTTGTGTAACTGCGTTAAGTGATGCTTCTAATTCAACAGCAGCCTTCTTCTCGTAAGCAGCTTTTGCATCTGTGGCAGCATCCTTTATTCCGTCGAGACGTAGAACTTCCTTCTGGACTTTATTGAATGCCTCAAGTTCTTTCTCACACTTCTCTTTAGCCGACGCGAATCCATCTACCATAGCGGAGAGTGCAGTTTTGTCCTTTTTCCAATCAGCATGTTTTATAGCGACATCAATCCACTTTGATTCTGAATCGGTCAACGATTTTTGGATATTCTGGATGGAAGACGCAATTGACTTCAACTCTCCGGTATTATTACTTAACTTAGCAGAGAGTGATTTTTCTTCATTTCTCTGTTTATCTAAATCTGCCTTCTTTTCGTCAAGACTATTTTTTAGAGCCGACGTTGCACTATCCAACTTATCGCTGCCAGCCGCATACACATGGTGTACACTACCACATACCGGACATGGTTTTCCATCTTCAAGACTTTGTCTAAGAGTCTCCACTTTTTCACTTGTCAAGATGGAGAATGCATTCTGCAATCCCTCAACCTCTGTTTCAAGTTCCTTGACCTTAAGCGTTTTAAGAGTAGTATCGATAGTCTTGATCTCGTTCTCCAACTCTCCCTTGCGATTCAATGACTTCTGCAAATCTCCATTCAATCCGTCAATAAACTCAACGATATTGATAGCAGAAGTCAAATCATTATAATCATTAACAGATTTGCCTAAAGCTTTTTGCAAATCTTCCACCGACAATCCTTCAATCTTCTTCTTTTCTGTCTCAAGATTCTTGATTGCCAACACTTCTGCTTCCTGCAAACGTTTCTTTTCATCTTCTACCTGCTTCTTTAGTTGAGCAAGACGTTCATCTGCCTTACTCTTCACCATCTCTGCAGTGTCAATAGATTTCTTATTATCGTCCACAGCTTTGTCTGCAGCTTCTTTTGCAGATGTTGCGGAATCCAACTGGATCTTCTTTTCTTTTAACGTTGACGTTGCATTATCAATGTTAGTACGAAGTTCACGAGCCTTCTTAATGTGTGGAGCAGCAACATCTATTGCAGTCTGAGCTGATGTCACTTTTGAACTCAACTCTTTCTTTAACTGCTCATTCTTTGCAATCTCAACTGTGATTTTGTCAATCTCGCCCTTTAGATTTTGTATAGAAACATCACTCTTTGCAATCGCATCATCAAGACGTTTCACTTCACGTCGGATGTCCATAGCTGGCAAGATTGCATCGTGCAAGACAAGTTTTGCGACGTCGCTCTTTATTGCATCCAACTCCTTTGCGGCATCTTCCTCAGCTTTTTTATTGAGTGCTATTTCATCCTGCAATTTTTTATCGGCATCATACCATTTTAGAGCCTCGTCAACAATTTTTTTCTGTGCCTCAAGTTTCTTCTCAGCATCTTCCAACTTGGCAATCAAATCCTCAAGCAAGGTCAACTCATCATCAGACAATACATTCTGTTTGTATGCCTCTACCTCTGCATTAACCTTGTTGAATCTCTCCTGAGCCACTTCCTTTTGGCACTTGATCTTAGTCGCAATGTTGTTATACATCTCCTCACAACCAATTAGTTTCTCCAAAAGTTCATAACGCAAATTCTCGTCTGCCTTAAGGAAATTAGCAAACGAACCCTGAGCGATAAGCACAGTGCGAAGGAACTGGTCGTAGTCCAAACCAATTATCTGCTGAAGATCATTCCAATCAGCTAGCGACTCAGTTTGTATTCCATTCTTAGAGACAATCTGATAAAGTAATGTAGTGGCATCTTCAAACTTTTTCTGATTGAAATGCACATGCCACTCAGCACGATAGACATTTCCATTATTGGCAACAAAAGTAAGCTTGCTATATCCATCTTTCTTTCCTGTCGTCAAGATATTTCTACCATCAGTTGGTGCCAAACGATACTTTTCCCCATCGTCGCCAGAACCAAATATTTCAATCTTTGAGTTACGATCACCTTTCTGTCTTGGATATCTTGGAGCACGATTATATAGTGCCAAGCAGATGGCGTCAAGCAATGTTGACTTACCGCTTCCCGTTGCTCCTACTATACTGAAGATAGATGTTTCTCCAAGAGCACCCTCTTCGAAATTGATCACTTCTCCCTCGTTACTATCAAGAGATGCAAGATTAAGAATTTCAAGTTTAATTAGCTTCATTTGTACAGTCTCCTATTTTTCGTTAACAATCCCTTTTATAAGATCTTTAAGCATCGACTCCTGACGCTCTGACATCTCACGTTTGTGCTTCACCATAAACGTCTCCTTCAACGTATCCATCGGATCTCTGTTAAGAATATCGTCGACGCTACTGATATGAGATGCTCCTGTTATGGTCTTTACATCAATCTGAGGAATTATCTTCTGGATCTTGCAAAGCACAGCATTCTTAGTGCCAACATAATTCTCCAAATCCTTTATATCATCATTCTTGACCTTGTCAAGTTTGACTTTTAACACAAGATAAACAAACTCATCATCAAGTTTACCGTCGACACGATCAACCAAATTATAGTTGATTAGCTTCTTTAGTGCAGTTGGAGTCAACTCCTTATCATCTTCTGGCAATACGCACAACCTATGCTGTGGAGTGTATTCCAAAAACTCCACGTTTATCTGTCCATCCACAAACGACACCAAATCTACTCCATGATGGTAATTCTTCTCAGCAAACGACATAGGCAAAACACTACCTGTGTATCTCGCCCAATTTGTATCCCAAATATGCTGACGTTTATGTATATGACCACATGTCAGATAGTCAGGATGATCTTTCCATCCTTCCATATTAACCTCTTCCTGGCCACCGATCACGATTTTCTCGCTTGCATCCGACGCTGCGATATCCGCTCCCTTCGCATACATATGTGCCATCATCACCATTATATGGTCGGGATATAGATCACGAGCTTTAGCAGTCAATTCACGCAAGAATTTATTTACTCCGGCGGAGTAACTTGAATTCTGCACAATATCAGAGCGAAGATAAGGCACAGCAAGAACAGCCACTTTTGTGCCATCTTCACAAGTCATAGGGATGATAAGGTCTTCGTAATTCACCACCCATGACTCTTTATCTCCTTCGATCTTCCACTCGCGATGCACGGAGCCTCGCACCTCCACGTTAAGACTCGAAAGTAGTTCACGTGGGGCTTCCAAACGACTTGCGGAATCGTGGTTTCCTGCAGTTATGACAATCTGCATATTTGGGCACATCTGCGTCGCTTCTGCAAGAAATTTATAATAGGCTGATTGAGCCGCTGCAGATGGATTACCATTGTCGAACACGTCACCTGCAATAAGTAACGCGTCGGGTTGGTGGCTTTCTATCTGCATAAGAAGCCACGATAGAAAATGTTTATGCTCAGGCAATCTGTCGTTGCCGTGAAACAAATTTCCAAGATGCCAGTCGCTGGTTGTAATTATTTTCATACTGTCTTATCTTAATATAGTATTTATATACGTTCTGTCTTTTTAACGCAGAAGCACATTAGCATACTCCCAATTCTTCACTAAGATCCGATATCATCTGCTCTGTCAAACATGACACCGCCGCGTTATATCCTCCCATCGTCTGCTCATATTCAGGCAACATAATACGATAACCATAAGCACGGTCGACACAAGTAACAAGATCGTAGTCTTTAAGTTTTTTATAATCAAGCTCTGCAACAGCCACATACATCGTCTCAGCAAAGCTGTCCACTAATGCATATTCTGCCACTATAGCCGCTTGATTTATCACTTTGGTCTCTTCGTCATCTTTTTCCCATGGTTCAAGACGAGCACAAAACTCATAGACTTTCTCATCTAAAGCATCTTGCAATGTGTTAATCAAATCATATTGAGGATATCCCATTATTTCGTACACTTGATTTCTACAAATCATCTCCATTACCTCCTGATTTCCAAACACTGCTGACGTGATCAATTTTTGTCGCACCATCAAATCAAGCATTCTCTCTGTCAACTCCTTTTCCAATGGGGTCTGTTCACTTTTCTCTCTCATAACAATTTATTTTTATAATTAAGTTAGTTAATTTATGGAGATTATATAGCAGTTGTCCAAAATGAGGATTGTTAAGGGCCAGTTTTTTATTATTTGGGCCCTAACCCCGCTCTCCAACGCGAGTCCGAAGGACGAGCGTCATATAAATAAGCGTGTTTGGACAACACGTATATAATTGCCTAATTTATTCATTAGAGAATCTTCTCCATATCTAAATATAAAGGTCTCTTTTCCATCTGTTGACTGATATCTATCTCTTTTTCTCATAAAAAAGACGCAGTCTCTCTCTGTTGTCACTGTGCCTCTGTGGTTGATTTATATGCGCTCGCCTTCGGCTCGTGCTTTGAATGGGGCAAGGGCTTTCCGCCCTTTGCAATCCTCAACCTGACGAATAAGTCATAAACTACAAAAGAGCCAATAAAAAGAGTCGTTTCCCTA
Source organism: Paludibacteraceae bacterium (assembly GCA_045641065.1). Lineage (GTDB taxonomy): Bacteria > Bacteroidota > Bacteroidia > Bacteroidales > Paludibacteraceae > UBA1723. Next base: position 20,933 of record JAZUGF010000096.1, read on the forward strand.
ATGTGAATGCAAAGATAATATAAAACCTATGCCCAAACCGGGCATAGGTCTAAAAATATTTTTACTTTTTTTGCTAATTCAGCATTTCGCATTTCTTATTTCGCATTTCCATCATCTCTGCGACGGTACTCTTCCAAAGAACTGTTTATACTTTCTTGTGAAGTATGCAGGATCAGAGAAACCTACTCTATATGCCACATCTGCCACAGAAATACGCTCAGTAGTCAACAATGAGTGTGCCATATTCAAACGGTAGTCTGTTATGATTTCAAGCGGTGTTTTGCCGGTCAAAACCTTTACCTTTCGTGTCAATGTAGACTGGCTAACTGCAGACTCACTTGCCAACACCTCAATGCTGAAGTCAGAGTCGGAATAATGCTCCTCAATAACCTTAATCACTCGTTTCAAGAATGGATCCATCTCCTCTGTCTTCTCCATTGCATCTGGTTGACCAACAGTTGATAGGATTCTATTCTGTGTATTTCTCTTAACCTTGATGATGCTCTGTAGTTTTAGAAGCAACTCACTCTGGCTGAATGGTTTTGTGATATAATCCACAGCACCAGTGCCAAGTCCCTCCAAACGCATCTCATCTTCTGTACGTGCAGAGACAAACAACAATGGAATATGGCTTGTCTCAGGTGATGCCTGCAATGATTTGTTCAATGTGAATCCGTCCATAATTGGCATCTCCACGTCGCTCACAATCACATCAGGCTGCTCGTTCTTTGAGATAGTCAACGCTGCAGATCCATCTTTAGCAGTAAGCACCGTCGCATATGGTTCAAGCATCGCCACAATACTCTTCAATACCATTTCGTCGTCGTCGGCAACAAGCACAACGCTCTCCTTCAAAGCAGAATCTTCTTGCGGAGTATAAGTCGTCTCTGTCTTCTCCTCTGCGACAATCTTATTGTTGACTTTCACATTCGACTTCTTGAAGTATAGACTGATAGTTGTTCCTACTCCCTCTTTACTATCGACTGTGATCTTACCGTTCATCTGCTTCATATACTCTTGGCAAAGCGAGAATCCAAGTCCAGAGCCCTTCTCTCCGGTTGTTCCCTCTGTTGACGCGTGTTTCTCCGACGAAAGCAGATTCTCCAACTGTGCAGGAGTCATTCCTACTCCATCATCGGCAATACTAAGCATCAACTCATTCTGTAGTTCCACTCCGTCGACGATAATCTTTCCGCCTTCATTCGTAAACTTCACAGCATTATTAAGCAGATTTCTCACCACCACTTCAAGCTGACGGATATCCGCCTTCGCACAATATGAATAGTCAATTTTTGTCTCGACATTTATATTCTTGGCTGAGAATAATTCATTAAGCAAACGGACTTCATTCTCCACCGATTTTTTTAAATCTACGTCGGACATACGCACAGCAAACTGGTTTGTGCCAGACTGTGCCCAAGCCAACAATTTCTGCATCTCGCCCTGTAGCGTTGACGCTGCATTACGGATATCAACAAGTGAGCTCTTCTTGATGTTGACCATCTCCTGCGACAACACAGCGTCCAACGACGCTACGATTCCAAACATCGGATTACGCAAGTCGTGCGCGATAACCGAGATCAATCTGTCTTTCTCCTTCAATGCCACATTCAGTTCCTCAGTACGCTCTGCCACCTTCTGGCGCAACTCGTTCTTTGCAGCCTCCTGCTGACGCATTTTTGTGCGGTAGACAAGGAAAATCACTCCTGCCACAACCAACACCTCAAGCAAGTAGCACCACCACGCTTTCCACCATGGTGGCAATACCCTCAAAGGCATTGAAAGGGTCTGTACAGATGTAAAGGAAGTTGTTGACTTAGCTTCAACTTCCAATAGATAATCTCCCTCTGGAATATAGTTGAATGTGATTCGACGGCTCTTGCCCATCTCTTTCCAATCGTCGTTCAAACCTTTTAAACGGTATCGCAAAGCGGCAGCTCCCGTCTGAGAGTAATCAACCAAGTCAATATCAATAGCGATATCTGTCTGGTTGTGCTTCAACGTCAACTCACTGACGTTGTGAAGTGTGTACTGTTTCTCATTCGATATATAGAAAGTTGAGAAATCCATGAACTTGATGCTCTTAGACACCTGGATTTCATTCGGTGCGAAACATAGATATCCGGTGTTTGTTCCCATATAGACATGTCCGTCTTTCGACAAAAATCCAGAACGGGAATAGAATAGATACTTAGACATATTTCCATAGTAGCCAGGCAATGAGCCAGATGTATTGTTCACTGGATCATACCACAACACTTTGCCTAATCCACCAAACCATATTTTTCCTTTTCCATCTGAGCAGACGACGCGGAAATCACAAGAGTCGATTGCTGTAATCTTTGCCAAATCAGTACCGTCGGCTGAGAATCTCAACACGCCCTCATTTGTTCCGACGTATAGATTGCCAAGTTCATCACAATCTATATCATGCAACTCAAGCGGACAAACGGATTTGATTGTAGCCAAATCCTTCATCACTGCCTTGTAGACGCCGTTCTCCACACGCCAAATGGTATTCGTAGTCAGAATCCAACATACGTCATTCTTCTCAATGATTTTATAGATCCACTTGTTTGGCATCTTAGCCAACGAATCATCGCAAAGAAGTCTCTTGCTCCACTTTCCATTCGCATCAGTCACATACAAGCCATTGCCGGCTGATCCACAGAGTTTCTCCCCATTCTTCTTCTGACAGATGCTGAAAATATTATTGTACTGTCCGACACCATCCATCTTAACTGGCTGGCTGACTCCAGTGTTGAGATTCAACGACTGCAAACCGTCACCCCAAGTGGCAAGAAGCATATTTCCGTTCTTGTCACAATCGATTCCCAACACATTATTACAACCTACCTTAAACTGACGGAATGTATTGTCAACCTTTTTGAAAACTCCAGATCCATCAGTGGCGATGATCAAGTTGCCATCCAAATCCTCTGCGAAATCCGAGCATACATGATTAGCGAAGCCTTGTTCTGCGGAATATGAAATACCACGTATCTGCTGAGTGTGATAACACCATATACCGCTATTCTGTGTCGATACCCAGATATCTCCATTGAAATCCTCAATCACAGTATAGAGTTTCTTCATCATCTCACCGTTGTTCTCATACGGACGGATATTGACAAATTCTGGTTGAGCCGACTCAATATCATCAGTGTACCAAAGACCATCACCGTCGGAAGAAATCCACACTCTTCCATTCTTACCCTGAATCACTCGCGTCGCATTGCTAAAAGGAAGATTTACGATACGTGGATGATCAGTTATATTTTTCTCGTCGAATACCCATAGTTTGCTTGAGAATGTTGTGGCAGCCACAAAACCATTCTTTAGCGAACAGATGGAATTGACCACACCCTCGGAATGCTCGCCCTTATATTCCATAAGTTGGCCGCCATTTTTTCCGTAGATGCTGACACCGTCGCCAAGGCCTAACCAAAAACGATGCTGAGAGTCAATATACATAGAGCGTATAAATGCTCCAGTCAACGCATTATATGTAGGATGGTCACTTGTAAACTCCTGAGTAGCCTCATCATACAGGTAGACTCCACCATTAGTAAACGCATAGATTGTCCCCTCGCTGTCACGAGTAACACCATGCGTCATCTTATAATAAGTCTTATCGAAATCTTTCGGCATCTTGTCCGACATCTTGTCTGTTGCCGGATCATAATCCACAAGCAAACCGTTCATACCACCGGCGATGATTCTGCCTTTGCCGACGTGGGATACAAACAAGAAATTGTCTCTTGGGATATCAGGATTGTTTTCTTTAGAGAAGTGACGGAAATTGCTTCCATCAAAACGGTCAAGTCCAAAATCAGTTGCGATCCAAATAAAGCCGCGGTCGTCCTGAGTGATAGACTCCGACTTATTGGTCATCATACCGTCGTCGGTAGAAAAATGTGAGAAATGGGCATATTCCACTCTACTCGCCAATGCAGACACAGCATAGGCAAGCAAAAAAGAAATAACACATACAAACTTTTTCATATTCCCCACGTATTAGATAAAAGATAGTCTTAGACGCAACGAATTTATAATTTTTCAATTATTTATAAAAAGGATTGTTAAAAAAACATAAAAAAAGATATTAACACAGTACAAACAAAACAAATTACCATATCCAGCAATAAAGATGTGGAGCACAATACCTTTCAATCAATATGGGAACAAGTTTCAGGTCGTAGAGACGCGAGATCTCGCGTCTTCTGATTTCGTATCTTTGGTCGTTTTAACGTTGGAATCAATTTCCGACATCGGCAGGTAACGACAATTATGCATTATGAAGCCAAATGGACAAATCTCACTTTGGAAGAGATTGAAAATCTATAAGCATATTCATTAGACGCAATTCCTCGCGTCTATACAAAAAAAGTCCGTTCCACGGTTGGGAAATCTCCCAATACCGTGGAACGGTTATTTTTATTTTAAAAAATAGAAAATCACTTTAAAAACCTAACAGACTTGCAATTCTTAAATGGATTATCATAGAAAGTCATTTTTTCCTGAGAGTTATTTATTACGACTTCGAGATTTTCACATCCAGCAAATGCAGATGCTCCAATAAAATACACACTTGACGGGATAAAAATTTTAGTCAAACCCGAACAGTCTTTGAAAGCCTCCTTACCTATAATTCTTAATTTAGAAGAAAGTTCAATTGACGTTAATTCTTTGCACCCACTAAATGCTTCATTTCCAATGTTAGAAACAGCACGAGATATTTTGATGTCAGTCAATTTAATACAATTTTTAAACGCTTCATCACCGATTCTATCTATATATGACGGAATTTTGACACTTATCAAACTACTACAACCTTCAAATGCCTTATTTCCGATAGAATAGGCTGTTGAAGGCAACTCTATTCTTTCAAGTTTGTCACATCTATAAAAAATGCCAAGGTCTATAAATCTCAAATTTGATGGCAGTTTAACAGTTGTAAGATTATTACAGTCAGCAAACGCATACGATCCTATATTATTGACACTTGATGGCAACTCAATTTTCGTTAAATTTCGACACCCTGCAAAAGCATAATCACCAATTATTTCCAAACCATCAGAAAATTCAATATCTTTTAACTTTTCGCATCCCCAAAAAGATTCTTCTTCGAGCTCTTTTACACTCTCAGGAATTTTTATTGATTCCAAACTAACGCACTTTTTGAATGCACCTTTATTTATTACTGTGACTTTATCTGAAATATCTATGTTTGTTAAACTTTTACATTCACAAAAAGCATATTTGTTGATTTTTAACACACTTGAGGGAATCGTCATCTGTTTCAAATCGTAACATCCATAAAACGCATAATCATCAATCAATTTTACGCTTGACGGGATTTCTACCTTACTCAAACTACTACAATTTAGAAATGCACCAACCCCGATACTTTCTATGCCCGTTGGAATCTTAACATAATATAAATTGTCACAATCTTTGAAAGTATGTTTTCCAACAGCTATAACATCACGAACATGTGTTCCCAAAAAAACTTTATCTGGGATTTTGCAGGAAGGAACTTCATTTCCTTTATCATATTCTTTTACTATTGCAGTATAATAACCAGCTTTTTCAAATCTAAAAGATGATGCATGTTCGTGGTTCTCACCAAAATAGTATTCAACTAGTTTATACCAATCCCAACTTATTGGTAAGAATAGTGCTAAACAAGCTATTGATGCAATTATTCTTTTTGCTTTCTTACTCACTGTCAAAGAAATTTCTTATAACTTTTATTACAAATGTATAAACAAAAATGGGATATACAACTCATGATATCGTACTAATAGGCTATTTCATAAGCATCAATATATTCAACAATCTTACAACCTTGAAACGCATAATCAGAAACAAACACATCCTTTTTCTTTTTATTTATTTTCACATGAAGGAAACGACAACCTGAAAAAGCAGACGTTCCAATACTTATCACACTCGACGGAATATAGACCCGACCCAAATTGTCGCATCCAAGAAATGCATTGGTTTCAATTTTAGTGACTTCATACACTTTATTGTCGATTCTAATCTTTGCCGGTATCTCTATAATGGAAAGTCCTTTGTATGAGTTATCTGCAATCACTTTCACTGATGAATTTGAACTGATCTTAAATTTCAATGGAGTCTCTGACAAATCATAGACTTTTGATTCCTTCAGAGTCGGATCTTTTGAATACACTACCGATCGACATCCAACAAATGAATTATCAGAATCAACATTCTCCTTGTAATTATCTATCACGATATCTAAATTTTTACATTGAGAAAACGCAGCATATTCAATTTTTCCAACACTACTTGGTATCTCCAAGTATTTCAATCCGATACAATTGTAAAATGCTAGGCTTCCAATATTTTTCAAACTTGACGGAATGTTAATATATTCCAAACTTTTGCAATTATAAAAAGCATCATCATTTATTGTCGCTATACCATTAGAAAGAACAACGCTCGTTAAGTTTACACATCCATCAAACGAGTGATCTCCTATATATTTGACACCAGACGAGATTTTCACTTCGACCAGTCCCTCGCATTCATAGAACATTCCATGTGGTACTTTTTCAAACCAACTTGGAATCTCTATTCTCTCCAATCCATTGCATTTTTCATATATGAACTTTCCAAAACAAGTAACACTTTGAGGAATATTTATATTTTTCAATCCATTACAACCACTGAATGCACGCGCTCCTATTTCTTCAACACTCGATGGCATATTAATATCAGTCAGATATTCACACCCTTCAAATGCATTACTTCTAATTTTTTCCACTTTCTCAGGAATTTCAAAAATCCCCTTTTTATTAGCTGGGACACATATTATCTCTGTCCCATTCTTATCATATAATACTCCGTCGATTGATAAATAATTAGGATTATCCGGAGAGACGTGGATTTCTGTCAATTTTTTGCAATTAGCAAACGGGTTTCCTAAAATCTCAGTGACTTCTGCAGGAATCTCAACTCTACATAAATTACGACAATTTCTAAAAGCTCCAGCCTGTATTTCAACAATACTTGAAGGGATTTTCAACTCAGTAAAGCCAATGCATTTTTCAAACACATTTTCTCCAATTTTTACGACGGTGCAGATATTATTGTCAATCAGCACTTTTGCAGGAATTACAGAAATCTTATCATCAAAACAATCTTTTATTTTGACCTCTAAATATGATTCTTTTTCATATTTTAAGTTGGTATTCCAAGCGTCGGGAATATCAAAGAAAGAACTTAAAATAAATTTATAACACTGCAGTATTGCAAACAGCAACACCAAAAATAGAATTATTTTTTTTAGAGTTTTATTCATATCAATTTGTATACGTCACTGATTTGCAACCTTTAAAAGAATTTGACACAAAACTAATTTTATCTTTTGAGTTCTGAATCACAACTTCAAGGTTTTCACAATCTTTGAATACATAATGTCCAAAAGAAGTAACACTTGATGGAATATATACATTCTTCAATTGATAGCAAGACTCAAATGCATTATCGCAAATATAAAGAACACTTGGTGGAATCTCTACTGAATCCAATAAATCACATCCTAAAATGCACACGATTCTATAGAAATAACACTGAATGGAATCTTTACACTCTTCAACTTTTTACAGTTCTTGAATGCATTCTTTCCTATTGCAGTAACTTCATACGTTTTTCCCTTAATCTTTGTTGTTTCTGGGATTTTGGATCAAACCAATGTATTTTATAACTGCAAAATTAAATACAAAACGCCAAATACACAAAAGAGACGGGAACATACCTATATACAAAAAAGACGGGGACATGATATGAACCCCTAAAGTTAGACAAAAAACTTTAGGGGTTAAATTATGAGCAAAAAGCAAGAGAGCGGAAAGCACGGGAAGAAGGAGTTGCAGAAATATATGCGACTACTTAAGAAAGGCGAAAGCG
>JAZUGF010000097.1:0-4434 GCA_045641065.1 Paludibacteraceae bacterium
TTTACCGTGACAGGTAAGGATTGTGATCCAATTTACCCTGAGAAAATTTTAGGAGACGATTTGATCTGTACTCCTAATAGTACAAGCGTTTATTCTGTAGATGTCACTGACGATGATGAAACAGTGTTCTACCGTTGGACATTGAAGACTCCTGGCGGAAGAATCATTAACAATACTGTTTATGAAGGTACAGGTGAAGGTATGGAGGCTGTCAATGTTAAGGGTTCTTCTGTTAGATTGATCTTGCCTGCATTGTCTGAACATGGTGATTACACTTTGACTGTACAAACTATTCAGCGAGTAGATAATGGAAACGGAACATATTCAGATACTCCGAAAGGAACCCCAATCACTAAAAAGATCAAGGTTCACAACACACCAACACCAAAATTGACTTTGACTGGCAATTCTGGAACTGGTTCATCTGAGAAGGATAAGACTCTTTGTCCTGCTGATATCACATCTAAAGTCGTAGCTAATGTGGATGTCACAAACAAGTCTGCAGACCACAAATATAATTTCACTTGGACTGGAGCAACAGCAGCATCGAAGACTGCAACAACAGCATCAGTTTCATGGGATCGTGCTGCTGCATGTGATGGAACATTGACAAGTCATACAATTTCAGTCAAAGCAGAGATTGACGGTATCGGATGTCCTGCTACAGTTTCGCAGACATATAAATTCGAAAAACCGGTTGATCCTACTATTGACTGTAGTAGCATTGATGGAAGTGAATATATTCTTGGTGCAAAAGAGAAGTCTAAGACAATAGATTTGCCATTGCCTGTTTACACTGCAAGTTGCGATCCAGATCCTAAGATGACAATTGATGTTGTAGTGAAGGATCTTAAAGGAAATAAGTTGAGTGGTACAAATCAATCGCGTACAATCACATTCTCAATGTCGCAGGCATCAACAATCAACAAGAAGGTTGTGGCTCCTGCCGGAACAGTAGAATTGACTTATTCTGTAACTGACGGCTGTGGTAAGACTGTGACTTGTGAAGCCGTTGTTTCTGTATTAGATAAGACAGCTCCAGATGTTGATTGTAGCAAGATCACTTCTTATACAGCCCATTTGAAGAATCAAAAAGGTTGTGTTGCTGTGCCTGGTGATTATTCAAAAGAACTTCCTGTACTAACAGCACCTAACCTTCCTGACCTAAATGGCGTGGATGGTTATATCAAGGGAGAGTATATGGGTAGAGTGGAGAAGGAGACAGAGCCTGCTATGGTCCCATCTGGATTCAAGAAGACAATTGATCTTAATGCTCCATATAATAAAGGTGTCACATGGATCCTTTGGAAGTTCTCTGATGAGAGCGGTAACTTCAAATACTGTTTGCAGAGTGTAACAGTTGAGGATGATAAAGAGCCTAAGGTTACATGTCCAGAAATTGATTTGGGTACACTTGATGTTGATACATTGACATGTTCATTGAAGCCATCTTCTGTAATCGCTAAGATTAAGGAGATTGCTAAGTTGCCATACGGATTTGATGAGTGTTCGTCAACTCCAGAAGACAGCCTTGTTCCAACACTTTATTATCGTATCCCTAAACAAGGAGACGATTTAATTGAGATAAAGGATTCTCAGCTTGACGATCCAATCTTTGAGACTGGTATCAAGTATGAGATTGTTTGGGTGTTCAAGAAAAAGCCAGGAGCTCATGTCGACACAAATGTCTCTGTAGAGTGTGCTATTCCATTCCAGGTTGAGGATCAGGATGCTCCAGAGTTTGATTGTTCTTCTTTGATCAATATCATGGTATATCCTAACTTTAGAACTACCACAACTGATATTGAATATGAGGGCCATGCATCTGGTATGGGTCAGAAAGGGGATGAAGCAGATATGACTTACACTCTTAAGAAATATTTTGAAGACGGTTATTTGTCAATGCATGATGATGTCATTGATATTTGCGGTGGAAAGGTTGCTGTAGAGATTGTTATCACAAATCCTGTAGGTAAAACAACAACTATCACAACTCTTGAACAATTCAAGAAGTTTAAGTTTGAGGGCGATCCTGCAGGAAAAGAGGCTCGTACATATACAATCACTTATACATTCACAGATGCAAGATTCAATTCAAAGACATGTGAGCATACAGTGACAGTGGTTCGTAACGCACCACCTATCCCTAACTGTAGCACAGATCCTGTGACAATGTATAAGGATAAAGATTGTAAGGCTTTGTTCAGCATGTCATTGGATGAAATCCCAACTGCATCTGTCAAATATTATCATGCCGCAAGATACGGAGATTGTGAAGGTGCTATTGCTCCAGGAGGAGACTGTTCTAAAATGAAGCCTAAAACTAGAAAGGAAGTCCCAGGTGGAGGTGAGATTAAATTTGAGGAGTTTTATGCTTTAAACGGAAGTCGCTCTGGATTTAAAGAGATTGCTGTTTACCCTGACTCAGTACGTTTGTACGACGCAGAAGGTAATGTGATCACTGTCAATAATCCTTTGGATCCTATGACAGACCGTGTCGTAACAAAGGATGTGACTTTCCGTACTTTTGTTGGTGATGGACAGTGTAATTGTGCAGAAGATGTTCCATACTCATATGCGACTGCTAATTTGAGTAATTTTAGAGTCCTTCCTGAAATTTTGGATGAGTACGATTTGCCTATAGGTATAAACAAATACGTTTGGTATTACTCAAACACATATGAGTCTACAGATCCTGCATCAAAGGTATTGGTAGATAGTTGTATTGTGACAATCGAGGTTAAAGACACTATCTCTCCAACTTTGGATTGTTCTATATTCAATGACCCTTCTAAATATTATGCAGATGAGTCATGTGAGTTGAGCCAGACTGATGTTGAGGTAAAGGATCTTACAGTTTCAGCATTTAAGGTTAAAGATAATTGTACAAAGTTAGATAGTGACTTTACTCTAACTGTTGTTCGTACATTCAACTCTAAGAAGACATCTTCAGTAGTGCCTCCTTATGATATTTTGAAGACTCCTTACAAGGTCGGTCTTACAACATTGGAATGGATTGTTACTGATGAATCAGGTAATAGTGCATCATGTATGCAATATATCGATGTGATTGATACAATCGGACCAGCTGTTAACTGTGATGAGGTAACTCCTCCGTTGACTGCTTATGTTGACGCTACATGTAAGGCAGATGCTGATGTAGTTAAAGAGGTTGGTCTACAGATTCCAGAGATTGACGACGATCCATGCTCTCCAACTGGTGGAAAGATTAGTGGTGTCGGTGTAAGAGATGACGGTAAGGATGTGATGAACGATCCTTATGAGAAAGGTATAACAGTTATCACATGGACATTTACTGATGCATCTGGTGCATCGTCGGTATGTAAGCAGACAATTACTGTCCTTGATTCAATCAAGCCTGTTTTTGATTGTCGTGAGATTTTGGATACAACAGTTGCTCTAGCTCCAGACCAGTGTGAATTGTCACTAGAGGAGGTCCTAGAAGTTTTGGGTGAGCATACTGCAAATGATAATTGTGACGGACCTATTAAGGGTGTACCAATGCTTGATTTAGAAGGCAAAAAAGAAATTGCTCTAAAAGATCCATTCACAGCATTGCGTAAGGATACAACATACCATTTCGTTTGGCATTTTGTTGACAAGGCAGGAAATGATAAGACATGTGATCAGTATTTGACAGTCGCAGATACAACTCGTCCAAATGCATCAGAAGCATGTAAGAATTTAACAGATAAAGATGTTATCGCTGTTGATTGTAAACTTCCATTCTCAGGAATGGAGGTTGATCTAAACAGCTCTATCATAGATAAATGTGACGGGGAGATCAAGGCAAAAGTACAGGCATTCATTAAACAGTATGACGGTACTGAGGAAAGATACGATGATGAAGAGATTCTTAATGCAGTATTCCCTGTCGGAACACATAAGTTCTTGTACATCTACACTGACCATGCTGGCTTGTCTGACACATGTGTGATGTATCGCACTGTTGTTGATAAATCTAAGCCGATTATCCTTGACTGTTACGATGGTAAGGATACAGTGATGGGTAACGTATCATCTGATGTGTGTGGTTTGACATACGAGGATTTGAAGGATTTGATCATCATGCCTAAATCATACGATGAGTGTGATATGCTTGCAAACGGTGGATCAATTGAATTTATTGACCCTACAGTCAAGAGATATTTCTGGAATATTGAAACCCTTAAGTTTGACCTTGTCGTCGACGGTGATAATGAGGCATGGAAAGTTGATCCATTCCCTGTAGGTTTGACTAAGTTGGTATTTACATTTGAAGATAAATCTGGAAATGCAGATTCATGTGTTAAGTATGTAAATGTAGTAGACGCAAGAGGTCCTTCATTTGATTGTTCAAAGATTGATCCAAATCCATATTATCCAGTTGCCGAACCAGGAGAATGTACTGTAGTAATTGGAGACATCTGGGAT
>JAZUGF010000098.1:0-33545 GCA_045641065.1 Paludibacteraceae bacterium
TCCATTCAGACCGGTGCCTCGAGTCATGTTGATCAGGAATGTCTCTACCACGTCGTCACTATGGTGAGCAACTGCGATGTATTTGCATCCCGTCAACTTAATCAATGATTCAAACCATTCATAACGCAAGTCACGGGCTGCCATCTCAATTGATAGCTTATGCTCACGAGCGTATGATTCAGTATCAAAATCTATGGAGTAGAAAGGCACATCCATATCCTGGACATGTTTTGTCACAAATTCGCTATCTCTATTAGATTCCTCACCACGAAGATGGAAATTACAGTGAGCCACGACAATATCGTAACCCAAACGGTAAAGCACGTGGAGAAGTGCAATGGAATCACGTCCACCGCTCACACCAAGAAGAATCTTGTCTTTCCTTGTAAATAGAGCCTCCTTTTCAATGAAGTGCTTCACTTTCGTCTCCATAGGCGAAATCTTAAAAAGTAGATAGTTTAGTCTGCGTTCTTAACCAAGTTGACTGTACCCTTCAACTTGTATTCTACATTGTCCACACCTTTTGCCTTGACTACATAGTAGTATGCTCCGATAGGGCAATCATGTCCTTTATGTGTACCGTCCCATCCGACTGTGATATCTTCAGATTCGTACATTTTCTTACCCATTGTGTTATAGATCCAGATCTTATACTCTACGATGGAAGTATAAGTAGGACGGAATTCATCGTTGTAACCGTCGCCATTAGGAGTGAACACATAAGGGAAAGTCAAGTATGATGTTTTCACTTTGAATCCTGCAACAAGCGTATCCTGGCACACTGTGTTATTGCATGTAAGCATTATGAAGTGTGTTCCAAATTCATCTATAGGCTCATCAGAAAGAGATAAGTCGTTATATCTAACTCTGTAGCTTTTGCGAAATGTACCTGTTGAGTCGTTGTAGAATCTCCAAGTATAGGTTGCGTCCACTGTGTCAGCTGGGATATTGTCGACGGAATTACGCTCCAAATTGATCTTTAGAGGTCCTGAGTATGTATAGTTGCTAACATTGGACTTGGCATCGTCTTTTGTTCCGAATACCAAAGCATCATCACTACGTTTCTCTGTGTTGTGAGGGATGGCTTCAGCGTCAATAGTAATTTGAGCTGCAGTGAATGGTAGCGAAGTGTGGAAAGTGTCGGAGATATATTCGTATTTAGTCAATTTATCTTTCAACTTGAATACGGTATGTCTCTTAGGCTTTGTGACGGTCCACGTATTGTCGTTGTTTACTCCGTTCACATCTACTTCAACGGACTTTTCCTTGATATTTATTCCATTTGCCTCATAATCGATGTAAGTCACAACAAAGTTGTCCTTGATTTCTGTATTTTTCCCTTTAGCGTCGATGTATGAGTTGACATAGTCGAGATTAGAAAACTTTACTTTCAGTTCAGGACCACAAACAGGATTGCTTACAGAATCATATTCGCATACCTGTATAGTAGGCGATGCCATCTTTTTCTTGACATAGCACAAATATGCTTTCACGGAGTTGGCCTCAGTGTCACCTTCTTTATAGTAGACGGCATAGCATTTGTCTGTACCGATTGTGAATGTTGAATCTTTCACCTTAGCTGGATCATTGCCAGAGAGGGGAACTACCTTAATATCAGATATCTTTTCACCTTTTTTTGCGGTAAGAGAAATATTTGCACTGTCAGCATCACCCACAAAAATCTGCTCTCCAAACGATCCTTCTTTGTAAAAGTTTGTGGAATTATCGGCTGGAGCGAAAGAGACCGCTGAGGCTGCAAATGTAGCAACCGCAGCAAAAAAAGTTGAGACGAAACGTCTTTTATTCATTAGCGTAATCTGTTTAGGCTTCTGACCTTTGCTTCGTCTATGCCGATAGCCTTGATGGCAATGAGATTCATAACGACGGAAACAATAGGCAAGAATGTTGCCCAAGTGATTGAAATATTATAGTCCATGCAATCATCTAGCGCCACAAACACTGCAAATGCTGCAATATTTAGAAGGATAAGTATGGTAGCGAAACCTACCACTCTCATCTGGCGTACTCGGTTCTTAAACATAAAGATGGAACCGAATGTAAGAAGAATTGTTATGATGTGAATTGTCAAAACGACTGGACAATCCATTATAGAATATTTATAAACGCAATCGTCTCCCGCATTAAGAAATTTGATACAATCGTTAAACGACACCAATATTAGAAATATGGTGCTGATTAACAAATAAATAGTTTGTATTCTCTGAATCATTTTTCACATAGTTTAAACTCAATAGCAAAAATAAATAAAATTATAAACAAATGCAATATGAAAATGATTTTAAAAATCAGCAGCCGTCAGGCATATGCCCAACGGCTGCATATCTCTAAGCTCTAAACTCTAAGCTATTTACTCGTGACCGTAGCTGCTTCCATCGAAACAGTGTGTACATACACATTCCTTAGGAAGACCGATAGCCTCTATGATGTTCTCAAGAGTATTGAACTTCAATGAGTCCATTCCCAAACGTGTACGGATCTCATCTACCATCTTGTTGTAACGCTCTGTACCAGGAGTGATGTACTCATCGATATGAGCATCCATGTCGCCACCCTCAAGCTCCTTCACGATACGGCGAGTGATAAGCTCAAGCACCGATTTTGAAGCAGAGAAGTTGATGAATGGACATCCGTAAAGCAATGGTGGGCAGCTGATACGCATGTGAACCTGCTTCACACCGTAATCATAAAGTACCTTTACATTGTCTCTCAACTGTGTACCACGAACGATTGAGTCGTCGCAGAACATTGCTACTTTATCTTTCAATAGAGCTCTATTTGGAACAAGCTTCATGCTTGCAACAAGCTCACGCATTTTCTGGTTTGTAGGAGTGAACGAACGTGGCCAAGTAGGAGTATACTTCACGATGGCACGACGGTAAGGGACATTAAGTCCGTTTGAATAACCAAGTGCGTGGCCGATACCTGAATCAGGAATTGCTGCTACGTAGTCTGGCTTAACATCGTCGTCTTTCGACATCAATAGTCCGCTCTTAACACGGAACTCATCCACGTTGATATCCTCGTATGTTGAAGGTGGGTAGCCGTAGTAGATCCACATGAATGAACAGATCTGCATCTTCTTTTCTGGTTTGCGAAGCTGCTCAAATCCGTCTGCTGTGATAAGCACGATCTCGCCTGGTCCGATATTGTAAACAGCCTCATAGCCAAGGTTTGGATATGCCACTGTCTCACCAGTTACAGCGTATGCTCCATCTTTCTTTCCAATAACAAGTGGAAGACGGCCATACTTATCGCGAGCTGCAATGATTCCCTTCTCTGTTAGAAGGAGCATTGTGCAAGAACCTTTGATAGTATTGTAGACACGCTCAATTCCGTCTACAAAATCCTTGCCTTCAGTGATAAGCATTGAGATAAGCTCAGTCTGGTTTGTATCACCGCCGCTAAACTCAGCGAAGTGATGCATACGGTTGAGCAAATCACTCTCAATTTCCTTAAGATTGTTGACTTTCGCTACAGTACACACTGCGAATCTTCCCAGGTGGCTGTTGACGATGATTGGTTGCGAATCTGTGTCGCTAATCACTCCAATTCCGGAGTTTCCGCTGAACTTCTCAAGTTCTGGCTCAAATTTCGTTCTGAAATATGTGCTTTCCAAATTGTGGATAGATCTTACGAATCCCTTCTCAGAAAGAGTCGCCAATCCACCACGCTTAGTGCCAAGATGCGAGTTGTAGTCTGTTCCGTAGAACAAATCTTTTATACAACTGTCTTTGCCAATAGTACCAAAAATGCCACCCATTGTTATTTATATAGTCTTTATGAAACTGTGCACAAAATTAGTGATAAAAATTAAATTGGCGCTTAATAAGCACATTTTTTTGAAGAAGACGGTGCTTCGACTATCTAATTCAGCAACTTAAGGGTTCCAACGCTGGACATCAGTCTTTTCTGGTCTTGCGTTTTTGCCGTCGTCAATCTTCTGATATGGTTTTGATTTTGATTTCTCTTCTTTGACAACTGTTGCCTTAGGCTTACACTCGCTCTGCATCTCGACTTTTGGTCTTGAATGACGCACTTTGTAGCGGATTTTGTTTTTTTTCTCGAATCTGAATGGATATGCGATAGTGAGTTGTGGCTCTACCCATGAAGAGATCATTCTCTCTCTTGATGCTACGTTGGTTACGACTTCGGTTGTTGTCCCATCTTCTGCTGTGACTGTTTCAGTCTCATTCTTCTTTGTCGTTTGCATATTATATTGTGGGTAGATGGCATAACCCAATGCACAAACTAAACATTTGCCTTCACGGAATGGTATTCTTCCACCGAAATAGAAGTCGACGTAAGGATGAAGCTTGTCTTTACAATATGCCACGCCGCCTGATTGGGCTATGGTAAGGATATTCTTTCTTCCGAATGTCCAACGGACGTTAACTGCGGCAGGGAATGCGAATTCGTCGTCAAGCATATACATGGCTCCGACTTTTCCTCCTAAAAAGAAATAGTTTGTAATCTGAGCTCCTGGAGTTGCAAACAATCCGAATGCAGGCTTCACTTTTCCTGTAGTGTCGGCGAAATCAGCACTTAACATAAAGTCGCCGTAAAGCCTGAAACCAGTTTTTTCCTTTGGTAGAGCTGAATGTTTTGAATATGATGAACGTGGGTCTTTTGCCATGGTTGTGCAAACACAGCAAATCATAGCTACCAACGTCAGAATCACTCTTCTTATATTCTTCATATTAGTTTGATGTCGTAGGGGAAGGTTTCATGCCTGCCCGTAAGTTCCAATTTGCAAATATAAGGACATTTTGCATTTTCCTTTCCCCATTTTCTGATTTTAATTCAAATCCTCATTTCTAAATTCTATTTTTATTTTCTATTTTTGTTGAATTTTTAGGTAATCATATTTTATATTGCAATAGCAAATAAATAAAGTACATGGGATCATCCTTTTTTCAATTTGTAGATTTCTTAGATATCCTGCTTGGAGGTATCATCTTATATAAGCTCTATAAGATGCTTAAAGATACTTCTGCATTCCGTCTTTTTATCGGTGTGCTGGTGGTGATAGTGGCGTGGATGATTGTAAACTCGCTGTTGCAGATGAAGCTGATTGGCGGAGTGCTAAATCAGATTATCAACGTTGGTGCTATTGCTCTCATCGTGCTTTTCCAGGATGAAATCCGTAACGCTCTAACAGGTATCGGCTCAGGAAATAATTTTCTTTCTCGTTTGCTCAACACACAACGTGTCCAGACAATGGAGGAGAGTGATATCATGCAGATCGTCATTGCGTGCAAGAATATGGCTCGTGAGAAGGTTGGAGCACTCATTGTGATTGAAAACGAGATGAGCCTACAAAGTATCATTGTGACAGGTGATGAAATTACAGCTAAGATCAATTCACGTCTTATTGAGAATATTTTCTTTAAGAATTCTCCTTTGCACGACGGTGCTATGATCATCGGCAACAAGGTGATTAAGGCTGCGGGTTGCATCCTCCCTTTGTCGCACAACATGAATGTGCCGAAGTCGTTTGGATTACGTCACCGTGCAGCTCTAGGTGTGAGTGAAAAACTTGATGTTCAGGCTATTATAGTTTCAGAGGAGACGGGGAAAATCTCGTATGCTGAGAATGGAACTATCATCCACGATATCTCAACTAAGGAATTAGAGTCCATACTTTCTAAATCTAAAGCGAAATGAGTGAAATGACAAACAGCCAAGAAATAGTATTGTCTGCTAAAGGGGTATGCAAAAGTTTCAGTAACCTTCGCGTACTTTCTGATGTGACTTTTGATATTCGTCGTTATGAGTTTGTTTCTATTGTCGGACCAAGTGGAGCCGGTAAAACTACTCTTTTGCAGATCATCAGCACACTTGCGTCGGCTGATTCCGGAGAAGTGGCTATTCTTGGCAAAGAAACTTCACATCTTTCGCATGAGGAGGTATGCAAACTTCGTAATAGCGACCTTGGATTCGTGTTTCAGTTTCATCAGCTTCTTCCTGAGTTCACGGCTCTCGAAAATGTGATGGTTCCAGCACTTATTGCTGGACGTGATGAGGCAGAATGTAAAGAGGAGGCTATGTCACTACTTACTCGCCTTGGACTTTCTGAGAGAGCGTCACATCATCCGAATGAACTTTCGGGTGGAGAGAAACAACGTGTGGCAGTGGCGAGAGCATTGATCAACAAGCCTCAGATTCTGTTTGCCGACGAGCCAACAGGTAGTCTTGATAGCCAGAACAGAGATGAGTTGCAGAAACTATTCTTGGATTTACGCAAGGAATTTGGTTTGACGGTGATTGTTGTCACTCACGATATGACTCTTGCTCAGCAGAGTGACAGAGTAATTGAGATGAAGGATGGAAAAATTATCTAAGATTCTCAAGAAGGTAAAATACTCTGTAGTAAGTTCTTTATACCCACACACTTGTGGTGCATGTGGTGCTGTTGTGGAGACGGAAGGAGAAACGCTGTGTGAGGAGTGCAGATATAGTATGGAATATATTCCGCTTGATGTTGATCTCACTCCATTAGCGAGAGAAATGACGCATGTGCAACTTAGTTATTTCATGCCGCTGTTGTCATATAGGAAGTCTAATATTGAGTCACGTTTCGTGCTTAATATTAAAAATTCAGGTGTGAAAAGATATGGAATAGAGGCGGGGCGAATGATGGGTAGAATGGTAAATGCTCGTGTCGACGCGAGGGAATTCGATTGTGTCGTGCCTGTACCTATCACCGCCAAGCGTTATGAGATGCGTGGATACAACCAGAGTGAGTTGCTTGCACAAGGTATCGAGATGGAGACAGGTATTCCAGTCCGCACGGATCTGCTCACCAACGAAGGCAAAGTGATGAGCAATAGTATCGATGCAAAACGTCATAAGAGTTCCACAGCCAACAAATATCAGGCTACTGATAAGGTGAAGGAGTTCCGTGGCAAACATATATTGGTGATCGATGACGTGATCACTACAGGCAAAACCATCCGTGAGTGTTCGGCTTCTATTATGGAGAAATGTGACAATGACGTGAAGGTTAGCATAGCGGTTGTAGGTATGGTGTCGGATTTACTTGGCATCTACAACGACCAAAACGCAGTTTATACAAGGGACATATTTGAAGAATAAATTTTTCAAGGACTGACAGATGATAGATAATATCACCATACAGCGAATCAAGGAGGCAGCAAACATTGTTGACGTAGTCGGAGACTATGTCACTCTTCGTCGTGCCGGCACATCATACAAAGGATTGTGTCCGTTCCACAATGAGAAGACTCCTTCTTTTATTGTCACTCCTGCGAAAAATATTTGTAAATGTTTCGGATGTGGAGGTGGTGGTGACAGTATCTCCTTCATCATGAAAATGGAGAATCTGTCGTATCTTGACGCCCTTAGATTCTTGGCTAAAAAGTTTGGAATCACAGTCGTCGAAAAAGAGTTAACTCCTGAAGAAAAGGAGCAGCAAACTCTCCGTGACAAGATGCTCGACGCCAATCAATGGCTATCTGATTTCTTCGAAAGATCGATGCGTGACACTGATGAAGGACGTGCCGTCGGCTATCAATATTTCATCCATCGAGGATTGCGCGAAGATATAATTAAGAAGTTCCATCTTGGCTATTCGCCCGCAGATTATCAAGCATACACAAATGCTGCTCTTGCTCATGGAATCAAGCTAGAACACTTGGTTGCATTGGGTGCAACAGTTAACACTGGACAACGTACCTACGATAAATATGCAGGTCGTGTGATGTTTCCTATCCACTCTATCTCAGGTAAGGTGGTGGGCTTCGGTGCACGTACATTGAAGGCAGACAAAAGTGTAGCAAAATACTTCAATCCACCAGAGAGTGAAGTTTACAATAAGAGTGAAAATCTATACGGTATTTTCTACGCACGTCAGGCAATCATCAAGAAGCAGAAATGCTATGTGGTGGAGGGTTATGCCGACGTGATTTCTATGCATCAGGCAGGAGTGGAAAACATCGTGGCACCATGTGGAACTGCACTTACGACAGGACAGATCCGTCTGCTTAAACGAGTATTGCCATCAGTTGGTAACACAGCGGCAGATGAGAAGTATGTCACTATGCTTTACGATGGAGACTCAGCTGGTCAGCATGCCGCAATTAAGAATGGAAAACTATTCTTGGCAGAGGGATTGAATGTTCGCGTCGTCACACTTCCGGTAGAGGAAGATCCTGATTCTTTTGCTCAGCACAATAATGCTGATGTGGTGCAGAAGTATTTGGAGGAGAATGAGCAGGATTACATCTTGTTCAAATCCAACGTGCTTCTTCGTGAGTGTGATAATGACCCGATGAAGAAGGCTGCTGCAATCAAGGATATGGCTGAGACCATCTCCGTGATTGACGATCCTATCAAACGAGACGTCTATTCAAAAGAGATAGCTCCACTTTTCCATACTGAGCAGAGCATCATCATGGAGTACGTGGGAAAGATGCGTCGTGAGGCTGCAGCTGCAAAGGAGAAAGAGAGATTAAGAGGACAGAGTTTCAGCCAGACTCCTACATATCATACCCCATCTCAACAGGGACAACCATCGGTAGAGACGTCTTCACACGCACCGTCTTCACAGGGACAACCACAAAACCAACAGCAGTATCCAGACGAGCCATTCATTCCAGATGAATATTTCGCAGGACAGGCTGACGCGATGCAGGGAGTCTCTACTCAGCCTCAACAGAATGTTCAGCAAGCACCGTCGAAACTGCCATCAAATGATGTGGTTGACAAATTTTCTGTGGACTATCTTGCCACACTCAATAAACAGTTTATCCAGGAGCGAGAGCTGATGAGTTTGGTTGTCAATTATGGCGGCAAGGATGTGGTACAGCTTGAGGACAAAGAGAAGAAGACATCGAAAGTATTGAATGTCGTTGAGGCCATAATCTACGATTTTTCAAAAGATGAGTTTGAGTTGTCAAATCCTACATTCAAGTTGATGCTAGAGGAGGCAAGCGAGAAGTTGGAGAAAGACAAGAATGCTGACATTGTAAAGCATTTTCAAAATCATCCAGATAGAGCAGTTAACGATGCGATAAACAGCATATTGTCTGATGACATGTCGTTGGAAGCAGGTATGACAGACGTCGACCGCCAGTTTTGCAAAGATAAGAGAGAACGAGAACTATTCAACAATCTTCGCAAGACAATCGAATTGATGAAGAGGGAGTGGTATGAGAATGAGAAAGCGACGTTGCAGGAGATGCTTGTAAAGGCATATGAGGCTGGAGATAAAGAGAAGGCTAAAGAGTATGCTGAGAAGTGGACAAAGATGAGCATGAAGATTACAGAAATAGCAAGTAGCGAAGGACGAGTCATCAATCAGAGTATCAAGATGGAGACTCCGTCGCTAACGAGATATGAGATGCCGACAAAGGCAGAATTGAGAAAGCAAGTCAAGACGCGAGTGAAGGCGTTGACAGAGGAGGAGAAGCAAGCTGAAAGCGAGAGAGTGATGGAGCAACTTGAACATATTCAGCAGTTTATAGAAGCCAAGACTGTGCTTTTGTTCCACTCGTTGCCAGATGAGATTTGCACACATAAGCTGATAGAAAAATACGCGTCGGAGAAGAAAATACTCCTTCCAGTGATCAATGGAGAGGAATGGTATATACGAGAGTATAGAGGAGAATTGAAGACGGGAGAGTATAATATCCAGGAGCCTACTGGAATGAATTTCCATGATTATGACAGTATCGATTTGGTGGTGGTGCCAGGTGTATGTTTCGATAGTGATTTAGGAAGAGTAGGTCGAGGCAAGGGCTACTACGACAGAATGTTGGAGAAGATAACAAAAGCTTACAAGATAGGAATTTGTTTTGATTGTCAGTTGCTAGGTAAGGTGCCGACAGAGAAATGGGATGTGAAGATGAATATGGTTTTGACTGCATCAAAAATGGAGATGTAAAAATCTTCAATCAAAACACAATAATCACACAAATATTTACGTTATTGTTTGAGTAAAAGCATATAAAAAGCAAAAAAAGTCACTAAAAAGGCGAATAAGACGGAATTGACGTCGGTTGCAATTTCATCTTTTCAACAATTATTACTATTTTTGCTTGCTAATTTAGTGTATTATATTCTGGACCAGAAGATAACTATGTTAAGAGACAAAATAAAAAACATACTTGTTGGGTTAGTCCTGGCAATACTTCCAATGATTTCAAATGCGCAACCACGCTATGTGGGTGAGATAGGTTTGCGTGGAGGTATCGCATACTACAATGGAGACATCAACTCCTCAAAGATACTCCGAGATGTATCGCCTGCCGCAGGAGCCTTTGTGCGATTTAAAGCCAATGATTATTTGAATTTTATGGTAGACGGAGGTTTTGCCAATCTTAAGTGTGATGCAAGAGATTATACTGAAAATGCAATGCCGTCGATGTACAATGTAGATGTAAATGGTGACTATCCGTTCGCTTTTGATAAAAGAATTGCAACATTTGATGTGCTAGTAGTCTGGAACTTTTTCAAGTTTGGAATGCCTACATATGACTCGGATGTGAAGAGACACTGTCCGTACGCATTGCTTGGACCTACAATCTCATTGGCGAAAGAGTGGAGTGGAAACAAATTCAGAGCTGGTATCGCATTTGGAGCCGGATATAAGTTCAAGTTGAGCAACAGAGTGAACATCGGAGTGGAGTTCACAATGCACAAGACATTCTCAGACGACTTGGATACCAATGAGTATGATTATTTGAGAGACCCTTACAACATGGGTGGAGCAAGATATAAAAACAATGACTATTACTCTCAATTATTGGGCTTTATCTCGTTTGATGTGTTCAAAAAGAGAGGCATTTGCAGATATATAGGAAAATGAGCATAAGAGAAAAAATAGATATGAACCGTTTGCCAAAACATGTGGCTCTAATCATGGATGGCAATGGTCGCTGGGCAAAGGCTCAGGGAAAAGAAAGAGTATTCGGGCATCAGGAAGGTGTTGATTCTGTTGATAAGGTGATGGAGGCAGCAGCAGAGATAGGTATTGACTATATCACTCTTTACGCGTTCAGCACTGAGAATTGGAATCGTCCTAAGGCTGAGGTTGATGCACTTATGGAAATATTCGCGTCGGCCGTTACAACTTATGCAGACAAAGCAAAACAGAACAACGTCAGAATCATAATCATTGGTGACAAGTCGCGTCTAAATGAGAAGACTATGACGAAGCTTAATGAGGGAATGGCAAAGACAGCTCATTGTACTGGTTTGACAATGGTGCTTTGTATCAGTTATTCTTCTCGTTGGGAAATTATAGAATGTGCGAAGGAGATTGCACGTAAGGCAAAGAACGGAGAAATAAATATTGATGATATCAACGAAACGATGATTTCCGATAACTTAGCTACAAAGGGTATGCCTGATCCTGATTTGCTTATCCGTACAAGTGGAGAGCAGAGAATCAGCAATTTCTTGATGTGGCAGTTGTCGTATTCTGAGTTGTATTTCACTGACATTCCATGGCCTGAGTTTAAGAAAGAACAGTTCTTTGAGGCTATTTACAAGTATCAGAATCGTGAAAGAAGATTCGGAAAGACAAGCGAACAGTTGTAATAAGGAACGAAAAAATGAAGATTTACAAAACAATAATCAGTGCAATCGCTCTTGCTTGTTCAATGACTTTGTCTGCTCAGAGTGAAGTAGACTCGTTGAAAAGTGTGGCTGATTCTGTTGCGGTGGTGGCTGACAGCAGTGTCGTGGCTCCGCAATCTCAAGCAAGCGAAACACCGGTTATCACATATTCTACTAATGCAAAGACCTACACTGTCCAGGAGGTTAAGGTAGTTGGAGCAGGAACATATGACGAAAAGGTTGTCGCAAATTATTCTGGTCTTTATGTAGGACAGAAGATTAAGATGCCTGGTAAGGATTTCTCTAATGCTATCAAACGTTTCTGGAAACAGGGTTTGTATTCCGACGTGAAGATTTATGCCACAAAGATAGTGGAAGACAAGGTATGGTTGGAGATTTCCGTATCTCCACGTCCAAGAATCTCAAGTATTTCATATTCTGGAGTAAGAAAGAAAGACAAGGAGGATTTTGATAAGTCGATGGGTTTGACTGTTGGAAGCCAGGTGTCGCAGAATATGCTTGATAGAGCAACTGAGGTTGTCAAAAGATCATATGATTCGGATGGTTATCAGAATGCAGAGGTAAAGTTGAGCTTAACTGATGATCCAGAAAAGAAAGGTTATGTGATTGTAAATGTGGATGTTGATCGTAAGGAGAAAGTAAAAATCTATAGAATCAATATCGATGGTAATGATAGTGTGCCTGCTCGTAAACTAAAGCATGCGATGAAGGACACAAAGGAGAAACATATCATTCCTAACCTGTTCAAGTCGAAGAAATTTGTCCAGTCTAATTACGATGCGGATAAGGTCAACTTTATTAATAAGTATAATGAGTTTGGATTCCGTGACGCTGAGATTGTATGCGATAGCGTATACCAGTCGCCAAAGAAGCCAGAAAGAGTTGATATTTATATCAAAGTAAACGAGGGAAGACGTTACTATATCCGTAATATCATTTGGGTAGGTAATACTGTCTATCCTGAGAATTTGTTGAATGCGACTCTTGGAATGAAGAAGGGAGATGTGTACAACAAGAAGCTTATGAGTGAGCGTCTGCTTGAAGATGAGGATGCAGTGTCAAGTTTGTATCTTGATAACGGTTATCTTTTCTTCAATGTTGAGCCGGTGGAGGTGAATATAGATGGCGATTCAGTCGACGTGGAGATGCGTATTTACGAAGGTCGTCAGGCTATGATCAACAATGTGGTCATCTCAGGTAATGAGGCTATTTATGAGCATGTTATCCGTCGTGAGCTTGATACAAAGCCAGGACAGTTGTTCAGCAAGTCTAATTTGCAGCGTTCTGCCCGTGAACTTGCAGCTTCAGGTCATTGGGATCCAGAGAAAATGGATATTCGTCCGGTGCCAGATCCAGAAAACGGAACTGTGGATATCGTTTATAATCTGGAGCAGAAGCGTAACGACCAGGTTGAGTTGTCATTGGGTTACGGACAGGTTGGATTCAATGGAACATTGGGTCTTAAGTTTACAAACTTCTCAATGCGTAACCTATTTAATAAGGAGGCATACAAACCATTGCCACAGGGAGATGGACAGCAGTTGTCTATATCATTCACAACAAGTGGACGTAGTTACCAGAGTGCTAGTATCTCGTTTATGGAGCCATGGTTAGGAGGAAAACGACCTATCAGTTTGAGTACTTCTGTATTCTTCTCTAATCAGACAGATATAAGTACAAGATATGAGGATTATGATTACGCTGATTATTTGAATACAGGACTTAACCTTGGATCATACACAACTAACACTACATATCGTTATGATTCGGATCCAGACAAGTATATCAGAACTCTTGGAGCATCCGTTGGAATTGGTAAGAGATTGAAGTGGCCAGACGACTATTTCTCATTATATTATGAGTTTGCATACCGTCATTACAAATTGAAGGATTGGGATTATTTCACACTTCACAATGGAAACGCAAATAACTTACGATTTGGAATAACTTTTGCAAGAAATTCTATAGACAACCCATATTATACACGTCGTGGTTCATCGGTATCGTTGACTTTACAGGCGACTCCACCTTATTCTAAGTTCATTAAGAATGAGAAGGCAGATTTGCTTCTTCTAAAGAAAGACGAAGGAACATTGACCAACGAGGAGGCTGAGACATTGAAGCAAGAGTTGTTCAGATGGGTGGAGTATTATAAGACAGAGTTCAAGGCAAAGTTGTTCACTCCGCTTTCTGCAAATCAGAAGCTTGTGTTGTTGACGCGAGCTGAATATGGATTCCTAGGTTATTACGACAAGAACCATCGTTCTCCATTTGAAAGATATTATGTCGGTGGAGACGGTACTTCAGGAACAAGCAGTACATACGCATTGACTACCGTCACATTGCGTGGATATGACAATGGTACACTAACACCGTATGAGCAGTTCTATCCAGGTGACAGAACTCAGTATGCTGGTAATCTATATTCGAAGCTTTCGTTTGAGTTGCGTTACCCTCTAATGCTAGAGCAGGCAGCTACAATTTATGTGTTGACATTTGCTGAGGCTGGAAATGCATGGAAGAACTTCAAGGATTTCAATCCGTTGAATTTGAAACGTTCGGTTGGAGCTGGTGTGAGAATCTTCTTGCCGATGCTTGGATTGCTTGGAGTTGACTACGGATACGGATTCGATAGAGAGATTAACGGAAAGAAGGGTGGTCACAACTGCCATATCGTTATCGGACAGGAATTTTAATGTAACATTAAATAAGGAAATAGATGAGCAGATTAGCATCAAAAATAATAGTAGCAATAGCAATGCTTGCATATTCAGTAAGCAGCTTTGCACAGTTTAGCAGTGGCAAGATAGCAGTTATCGATGTTGATTATATCTTGAAGAACATGCCTATGTACGAGTCGGCCAACGAGCAGGTGAAGCAGATCACTAAGAAGTGGCAGACAGAGGTGGAGCAGAAGCATGAGGAGGCTCGTATGCTGCAGAAGAACTATCAGACTGAGGTCGTTTTCTTGTCGGATGAGATGAAGAAGGCAAAGGAGAAAGAGATCTTGGCAAAGGAGAAAGAGGCAAATGACCTTGGCAGAAAATATTTCGGTCCTGAAGGTGAACTTTACAAGAAGAAAGAGAGTTTGATGAAACCAATTCAGGATGAAGTTTACGTTGCTATTAAAGACATTGCAGAGCAGAAGGGATATACACTTGTGCTAGATAAGGCATCTACAGTTGGTATGATGTACTACTCCAACAAGATAGATATTAGCGACGAAGTATTGGGTAAACTTGGATATACTAAATGATAATGTCAGGTATGAAATATCTGTTGACGACATTAGCATTGTTGCTGACTTTCGCATTTGCGTCGGCTCAGAACACTCACGTCAAACTTGCTCATTACGATGAGGCTGAAGTCATCAAGATGATGAAGGAGACGGAGACAGCTGAACGTACGTTGAAAAGCTTGTCTGATCAGTATGAGGCCGAAATGGTGAAGATGGAAGGCGAGTACACACGTAAGGCAGCAGAGTATCAGAAAGAGCAAGCATCGTGGGATGAGACAATCAAGAGAGTGCGTATGGAGGAGATCCATACTATAAAGCTCAAGATGCAGAACTACTACGACATGGCAAGCAAGACGTTGGCCGATAAGAGAAATGAGCTTTATGTCCCTGTATACAAGAAAATTGAAGAGGCTGTAGCGGCAGTTGCAAAAGAACAAGGTTTTCTTTATGTGTGGGATGTGAAGGACTTGAAATACCATTCGCCACAGGCAGTGGATATCACAAGTATGATTAAAAGAAAATTAGGAATCAAATAAAAATTAATTAAAAACTAGATATGGTAAAAAGACTTTTAGCAGTTCTATTGTGTGTTATGCCACTATTTGCTAACGCACAGACAGTGAAGCTTGGACATCTTGATGTTAACTCACTTTTCTTGAAGTTGCCAGAATTGAAGGATGTTGAGGCTAAGTTGAAGGAGACACAGACACAGTACGAGACAGAGATGAAGCGTATGGAAGAGGAATATACTCGTAAGGCTTCTGAGTTCCAGCAGAATTACGACGCTATGGATGAGACAATCCGTAAGAACCGTTCAGAGGAACTTAAGTCTCTACAGGAGAAGATGCAGAACTATTTCCAGATTGCTCAGAATGCATTACAGCAGAAGCAGGAGGAGCTTCAGAACCCAATCCGTGAGAAGATCCTAGCAGCTATCAAGTCTGTTTCTGAGGAGAACGGATTCACTTACATTTTTGACACAAATGCACTTCTTTTCAAGTCAGCTACTGCAACAGATATCACTGATCTTGTACTAAAGAAGCTTGGTATAACAAAATAATGCAGAAAAGACGCAATTAGTTGCGACAAAAGTATTATATTTGTACTGAAATTAAAAACCCTTGCTTCGGTGAGGGTTTATAATACGGAATTAGCTCAGTTGGTAGAGCACTGGTCTCCAAAACCAGGTGTCGGGAGTTCGAGCCTCTCATTCCGTGCTTTAGTAGAGACGGGGCATGCCCCGTCTTTTATGTTTTAGAATGGGTTGTATTAATATTAAGTCAGGGTACACCCGTCTTTTTGAAGTAACCATTATTTATGGTAATTATATAGCATTTGACCCCAAATGAGGATTGTAAAGGGCGGAACGCCCTAACCCTCTCCTCCAACGCATGCCGAAGGACGAGTGTCAAAATAAAAAAGCATTAGGGACAAGTAGTATATAATCACCTTATTTATTATTAACAATTAATTATAAACCAATGAAGAAGGGTTCAATTGGAGTATTTGATTCAGGATTTGGCGGACTGACAATTCTGAAGGAAATAATGAAAGTTATGCCAGAATACGATTTCTTGTTTCTTGGCGACAATGCTCGTGCTCCATATGGTACTCGTTCATTTGATATTGTATATGAGTACACACGTCAGTGTACAAAATATTTGATGGATCACAATTGTCCGCTTGTGATTCTTGCATGTAACACAGCCTCAGCAAAAGCCTTACGAACAATTCAGCAGAAGGATCTTCCAACTTGGGATCCTCAAGATAGAGTGCTTGGAATTATCCGTCCGACGGTGGAAAATATCCTTAATCGTACTAAGACTAAACATATTGGTTTATTTGGCACTACAGGAACAATCAACAGTAATACTTATCCGTTAGAGTTTGCCAAGACAGATCCTGAAGTGGTAGTCAACGGATGTGCCTGTCCAATGTGGGTGCCATTGGTGGAGAATGGTGAACATGACTCTCCAGGAGCCGACTATTTCATTGAGAAGAAAGTTAACGAGTTGATGGAGAAAGACTCACAGATTGATACAATTATTTTGGGTTGTACACACTATCCATTGTTGTTGCCTAAAATTGAGAAGTATGTGCCATCCAACGTCGCCATTGTATCACAGGGAAAACTAGTAGCAGATAGTTTGAGAGAGTATCTCAATCGTCATTCTGAAATGGATGCCAGACTTTCAAAGAATGGCGAAGGCAAGTATCTAACAACTGAGTCAGTGGAGAAATTCCAAGCGTCGGCCAAAATCTTCCTGAATACGGACAAAACAATTGAGGCCGAAAGAATTATATTTTAAGAGCATAAATCATATTATCTCATATATCGAGGACAGATTTTATTCTGTCCTCTTTTTATTTAAAATAATATGAAGCTGTGCTCAAATCTGGCATATTTACTTCCTAATTTTGCAGTATAATTAAAAGAAAGAGAAATAATATGAATTAAATATAAGATATGAGAGTAGGGGCGATGCCTTGTGCTCGCCCTTTATTAAATCAAAATTTCTTGTAAATGGGAATCTGAAAAATGTCTAAAAACAGTCATTTTCGTTCAAAAAACGGCCGTTTTGTTAATAAGTGGCTGGCTTTATCAACAGTGTTAATTTCTCCCTTGGGATTGTTAATAACTGCAGATAGAATAATGCGAAAAGATTAGAAAATGGCGTTACATTTGCAATGTAATTCAAACACAGAAGATACACAATATTACATATACAAACCAAATGTGATACACAAAATTGTTTTGTAAGTCATTGGAAAATAAGTTCTTTGTTTTGAAAAGAGTCACAAGTGATTGCGACTCTTTTTTTGTGCCTAATTCTCAAATATTTACATTCCAATAATCGTTTATTCCCGTAAAAATTGTAAATTTGCAGAAATGCATTAAAACGAAAGACAACAATGTACAAACTATTAGTTCTTGATATCGACGGTACTCTTACAGACTCTGCGAAAAAAATCTCCAGAACCACAAAACGTGCGTTGAGACGTGCTCAGAATAAAGGTGTGAAGATTGTTTTGGCAAGTGGTCGACCAACACCAGGTATTGTGCCTGTTGCTGAAGAGTTGGGATTCGCGGAACATGGTGGATATATTCTTTCGTTCAATGGTGGAAAGATCATCGATTATCAGACAGGCAAAACCATATTCGAGAGTGTATTGCCGGGTGAGATGATCCCTATGCTATACAATGATTCCCAAGAAAACAAAGTTTCCATTATCTCATACGATGCGACGTCGGTGTTGACTGAGACTCCTGAAGATGAATATATCATCAAGGAGGCAAAGCTGAATAAGATGCCTATCACTAAGGTTGAGAGTTTTATTGAGGCAGTACAGCATCCAGTTACAAAATGTTTGATGACTGGACATGCTGAGCATCTGGCAGAGGTGGAGCAGAGAGAGAAGAGTAAATATGGTGAGAAGTTGAGTATTTATCGCTCAGAGCCATACTTCTTGGAGATTATGCCAAAGGGAATTGACAAAGCACAGTCGTTGCAGCGTCTACTAGATCATCTTGGTTTGACAACAAGTGAGATGATTGCATGTGGAGATGGCTTCAACGATTTGTCGATGATCAAGTTTGCTGGACTTGGAGTGGCGATGAGCAATGCACAAAAAGTGGTGAAGAGAAATGCTGATTATATCACATTTACAAATGATGAAAACGGAGTTGCTCATGTGGTAGACAAATATATTCTTGGAAAGAAGAAACAGAGACAGCTTGAGTGGAAGAAAAATTTGCGATGGTCGAACATCTCAGCAAAATTATATAAATTCACTCACCATCTACAGAATAAATAATTAACATAAACCTTATAGCTACTTGGATATGAGATTTTTCAGACAATATGGGCTTTCAATAGTAGTGGCATTATTAATCATGAACATGTGCATGATGCCATCATCTAGTGTGCCATCTATTTCGTTGGGAGGGTTGGTGCCAGATTTCTTGCGTCCTTTGGCAGACTTTGTGAAGGCACACCAAGATAAGTTTGCCCATTTCACATTCTTTTTTGTTCTAAGTTTTGCACTAGGCCACGACCTATGGGTGCAACGAGTAGATTTCTCAACAAAGAAGATGAAGGTTTGGGGAATATTGGTTCCTATGGTATATGGTGGTATAATAGAGATTATGCAAGCCACACTAACTACGACACGCTCTGGAGATGTTGTAGATTTCTGTTTTGATACATTAGGTGCTATATGCGGATATTTTGTTGCTAGCAAATTTGTTCCTAAGTGGTTTGAGAGAGAAAATAACGGTGGTGCGAGATGCAGTTGATTCGTAATGCGTGATTGTTGGTATAATCTATTCTTAGAGGGATTTACAACGATAGAAGCTTGTATAGACGGGGGTATGCTCCCGTCTTTTTTTGTATTTATCCAGGGGTGTTGTGCTTTATGATGATTTTAAAACGAAAAAAGACGGAATTGATTCCGTCTTCTCTTAGTTGCGGAGGCCCGACTCGAACGAACGACCTTTGGGTTATGAGCCCAACGAGCTACCGACTGCTCCACTCCGCGATCCATTCAATTCATTTCTGAATTGCGATGCAAAGGTAGTGTTTTTCTGCTTTACAACAAACTTTTGAGACTGTTTTTTGCATAAAAAATTCAAAAAGTTTCATATTGCACTAAAAATTAACAAGTTATAAAATTGTATAAATTGACCATTTTATTAAGCAATTTATATAGGTCTTCTTAATGCTCGCCCTTACGGGCTCGCATTGGAGAGAGGGTTAGGGCGTTCCGCCCTTAACAATCCTCGTAAATATCTATAATTTCGTCATTTGAAACGATTATCCATATATGTGAAAATATTTTCAGCGGTGGTGTAAGCAGTCTTGTTTACTTTTGCGATTAGAAACAAACGTGCCGAAAAACATTTTATTTTGAATGGAGGGCAATGTTTAAGGTATATAATTAAAACTTATATTTGTATGGTTGGAATAAAATACAAAAGGATTATGGATAAGAAATTACTCAATTATTTCACAAGTGTGGCAATGCTTGGCATGGGAGGTTCTGCCTCTGCAGCAATTAGCCAGGTTCCAGTGACTGGTAGCACAGATGGTGCTAAGAAGGTTTACAAGTTTTTGTATGACAATTATGGAAAGAAGACAGTTTCTGGTGTTCAGACTGGAGACATGGATGGTGCGTCTGCACTAAAGAATCAGAAGGACTTTGCTGCGGTAGTTGAGAAGTCGGGTAAGCAGCCAGCTCTTGTTGGCCTTGACCTTCTTATGCTTACTGGTACAAATGAGAATGATTCTTGGTACCAGAGCTATACTGAGACTTGCGTCGCTCTTGCAAAGGAACTATATCAGAAGGGTGGTATCCCTGCTTTCACATGGCACTGGAAGGATCCAAGCCGTGAGACAGAAAATCATAATACTCAGGCTAAATTTGATTTCCGTTCAGCATTCAAGTCTGGTACTACTGAATGGGATACAAAGAGTGAGGCTTATAAGACAATGATTAAGGATATTGATGCAGCGTCGCAGGTGTTCTTGAAACTTCAGGAAGATGGTGTCGCTTGTATCTGGCGCCCACTTCACGAGGCTTCAGGAGCTTGGTTCTGGTGGGGTATCGGTACAGCTGAGCAGTATAAGGCTCTTTACAAGTTGATGTACAACCGTATGGTTAAGGAAAACGGTGTCAACAACTGTCTATGGGTTTGGAATATCGAACGTCTTAACAAGGCTCCATACGATGAGAACGTGCTTGAGGCTTCTTGGTATCCAGGCGACGAGTATTGCGACTTCATCTCAGTAGACGTATATAAGAAGGCTAACGACAATGGTTCATTGGTTGGCTACTACAATAAGATCCAGGATTTGATGGGTTCTGACAAGATGATCGCTCTTTCAGAGAATGGTCCAATTCCTGATGTAGCTAATATGCACAAAGACGGTGCTGTATGGAGCTGGTGGATGCCTTGGTACGACAGTTGGGGAGATGACAAGTTTATCAGCCAGACTTCC
This sequence comes from Paludibacteraceae bacterium, assembly GCA_045641065.1. Lineage (GTDB taxonomy): Bacteria > Bacteroidota > Bacteroidia > Bacteroidales > Paludibacteraceae > UBA1723. The sequence goes on from JAZUGF010000098.1 coordinate 20,860, forward strand.
AACTCTGTATGGAAGAGCAACATGGAGGATGAGCGTATCATCACTCTTGAGGATATGAAGGACTGGGGAACATACAAAGGAGTTGTCCTTGTTGATGATCCCTGCTCGCTAAACACTGCTTCTCATATCGAGGCTGAGTGTGCTGATTATACAGGCGGTGTAGAGGTTGGTTCAGAGGTTTGCTCAGGAGGTAAGGCAGTTTCAATCCAGGAGGCTAACGGATCTCTAAATTTTGAATTTGATATTCCTGCCGACGGTAATTATGACATCGTACTTGGTGGTGCTATCCCTTACGATGCAGGCAAGGTTTGTACAGTTAAGTTGGCTGACGGTACAAGTGTAGACGTCGCTATCAATATCAACGGTGCACACGAGGTCGGAACATTCAAACTAAAGAAGGGTAGGCAGACAATCTCAGTTGTTCCAGGTTGGACATGGTGGGTAGTCGACTATATGGAGGTTAATCCAGCAGTTGTTCAGCAGGTTAAGCCATCTGAATTGACAGATCCAGATGCAACTGAGTCGGCTCAGAAGCTATACTCATTTTTGAGAGAGAATTTCGGTAAGAATATCATTTCTGGTTTCATGGCAGGAACAATGGATGGATCTGACGGAACATTCAAGAATCACGAGGATTATAAGACTGTTTACACAAGAGGTGGTAAGTATCCTGCTCTTGGTGGTGTGGATTTTATGAACGCTACAGGTCAGAGCGCATACAAGCCAAACGACACTTGGTATAAGAACTATACAACAACATCGATGTCGATTATGGAGGATTTGTGGAACCTAGGTGGTATCCCTGCTTTCACATGGCACTGGCGTGATCCATCTTACGAGACAGACATGTTCTACTCAAGAGGTGAGGCTGGCGACACAGATTTCGATTTCACAACTGCTATGAATGCAGATGGTTCATGGAACGAGAGCTCTACTATCTATAAGAATATGATCGCTGATATCGACGTGATTGCCGACTACTTCCTTGCATTGCAGGAGAAGGGTGTTGCAGGAATCTTCCGTCCATTGCATGAGGCATCAGGTGGTTGGTTCTGGTGGGGACGCCAGGGTGGTGCGAACTACGCAAAACTTTACCAGCTTATCCATCATGAGATGGTAGACGTGAAGGGAGTACACAACCTTGTATGGGTATGGAATCCACAGAGCGTGGCTGACACAGATTGGAATCCAGGTGAGGATATCTACGATGTTATCTCAATTGATATCTACAACAAGGCATACGACTACCAGTCAAATTATGTGACTTACAACAACTTGAAGAAGATGTCAGGATACAAGAAGTTAATTGCTTTGAGTGAGAACGGACCAGTGGTTGACGCAGACGCATGTATTGAGGATGAGGCAATGTGGAGCTGGATGATGCCTTGGTACCAGAGCTGGAGTTCTAACTTCGCTGATCAGACATCAAATGATGAGTGGCAGAAGGTGATGAACCACGAGAAGGTTATCTCACTTGATGAGATGCCAGGTTGGGACAATTACACATCAGCAGCACAGGTGCAGGTAGATAATGATGTTGTGTTGTATCCAAATCCTGTTAAGGATGTTTTGATGGTTGTTGCAGAGAATGCATCAGTAAAGATTATTGATATAGCAGGAAGAACAATCGCGTCGGCATCGGTAAACGGACAGACATCCATTTCAACAAAAGATTGGAACAAGGGTGTGTATATGGCTGTTGTAACGTCGAAACAAGGAGAAGGATTTTTCAAGATTATCAAGTAAAAATCCCTGACATAAGGATAAAAGCAAGGGTAGAATGCAAATTCTATCCTTGCTTTTTTTATATTTGCAGTAGATTTCAATAAATATAGATTATGCGTAGATTTATCCATACAGTTATTGTATTAATCATTGCGACAATTTCAGTGTCAGCAAAACGAGATATAGCACCTGGTGAGTGGCAGACAATTCGTTCATACAACGGAATTACAAGTATCATCCCGTCTAAAGAGAAAGTATATTGTGTCGCTAATGGTGGCATGTTCAGCTATGACAAGAAGACAAAGGAGGTCACACCGTTGTCTACGCTTGATGGACTAAGCTCGTCGGCTATTGAGAGGGTGGAGTATGTGGAGTCTACAAAGACATTGTTCATTATTCATTCCGACATGACAATTGACCTTGTCGTTAACGGAGTGACATTTAATGATGAGTCTATCAAGGAAAGTGAAATGAGTGGAAAGGTCGTCAACAATCTAAAGGTTGACGGTGATTATGTCTATATTTCTTTGGACGCAGGAATCGTCGTTTATAACACTAGAAAGAGAGAGGTTCTAGACACTTATATTATAGGAGATGGCGGTGGATATGAGGTAGTTTACCAGACTGTCGTATTGGATGGAGATATCTATGCTTTGATGGCTGATAAAAGCAACTGTTTTCAGAAGAAACTGAAGATATGTGAGAAAGGCTCAAATGCAAATGATTATAGTGTATGGAAAAATACAGTTTTGCCGGTTTCTTGCCCTGCCGACTCGATTGAGATCAAGCAGATGGAATGTGCGTCTGGACATGTATTGATACTTACAAATAAAGGATTGTATGCTCGTCTTGGAGATGGTTCTTGGGTGGATGTTAGTCCTAAGGGAATTGTGCCTTTCAAGATCCAGGTATATAATAACAAGTTGACTGCCTCTACAAATTGGCAGGTTATGGCATTCAATAAAGACAATCTTGGCGACGTGAAGTATCGTGAGTGTTGGTCGGAAATAGCTGTTTATGATCCTGATGAGGATGTTGTATGGCTTGACCACGGTGGATTCAGAATGACAGATATGTCTGGTAATGAATTGGTAGCTAATGTTTCTGAAGCGATCAAATTTGACGGTCCAAGTCAGAGTGGATATTATTCCCTACAAGTATTGGATGGAGAGATTTACCTAACAGGAAATGATGGTTATAGAGTGCCTGCTGTGGCAGATTATTCAAGAGATGGAAAGTGGCATTATTTGAGAGACTTTTTGAGTAAAGACAGTGTTCTATCTCACAATTCGCATTACAGTTTCAATTCGGCTTATAGAATGTTGATCGACCCAGAAGATCATGACCATATCTTTGTGCCTACATGGTGGGGATTGCATGAGTTCTACAAGGATTCACTTGTGAAAATTCATGATAAGTCAAACACTGCATTACAGGGTTCTTCTTCAGACAAGGATATCACTAAAGTGGAGTGTGCATGGTATGATGATGACCATATTTTGTATGCTACAAACCCTAAGGCTAACGGAAATATGGTTTATGTGAGAGATACTGCAGGAGAGTGGCATGAATTATTCCATAGTAAATTCTTGAAACAACCGTCTGCACATTTCCATTGCCGTACAAAAAGCGGAATCGATTTTATTGTGGCAGAATATAAGCAGTGTGCTCTTTGTATCTTGGATATGAATAAGACTCCATTCGACTCGAATGATGATAAGACAAAGATTCTTACTTCGTTCAAGTATACAGAAGATGGTGTGGCACAGTCGTTCGCTCCTACATATATATTCAGTGTGGAGGAAGACCTTAAGGGGGATTTGTGGATTGCCACAGACCAGGGTCCGCTAATCATGAGAAATGTGAAAGGTGTGTTCAACGACAAAGAGACATATGTACGTCCGAAAATCACGCGTGAGGATGACAACCGTTATGCAGATTATTTATTGGCATCCGACAAGGTTAGAAAGATTCAGGTGGATGGAAAGAACAGAAAGTGGATTGCCACTGAGGGTAATGGAGTGTTTTTGGTATCGGCTAATGGCGATAAGATTATAAAGAATTTCACAACTAAAAACTCACCTCTTTCTTCTAACGCTGTGATGGATATCGTTTATGAGAGGGAGACGGGAGTCCTTTATATCATGACGGATACAGGTTTGTTGATGTATGCTACTGATTCTTCATTCCCAGAGAATGATTTTGATAATGTCACAGTATATCCTAATCCTGTTCGCTCAGATTATGATGGCGACGTGGAGATCAAGGGCTTGATGGAAGATAGTAATGTCAGAATCACAGATCAGCGAGGCATGGTGATTGAGAACGGTATCAGTGTAGGTGGAACATATCGTTTCTCTGCACGCAGAAGCGACGGTACTCGTCTTCCAACAGGCGTATACAATATTTTCATCACTACATCACCTGATGATGATGGATTGATGGAGACTAAACATATGAAATTTGCAATTATCAGATAAGATGGAAAAACTAACATTGATAAAGGTAGGCGGTAAGATTGTAGAGGAGGAAGCTACACTTAAGAGCCTATTGGAACAGTTCTCTAAAATTCCTGGAAATAAGGTGCTTGTTCATGGTGGTGGCCGTAGCGCTACAAAGGTGGCAGAGAAACTTGGAATTGAGACTAAGATGGTGGAGGGCCGCCGTATCACTGACGCAGAGATGCTTAAGGTGGTGACTATGGTATACGCCGGACTTGTTAACAAGAATATCGTGGCTCAGCTACAGGCTAACGGAATCAACTCTCTTGGTTTGACTGGTGCTGATATCAACTATATGAGAAGCGACAAGCGTAAGCCTAACCCAATTGATTACGGTTTTGTAGGCGACGTGAGAGAGGTGAACACAGAGATTCTTGCTGATCTAATCGCTCGTGGAATTGTCCCAGTCCTATCTCCAATCACTCACGACGGTCAGGGTAACCTTCTTAACACTAATGCTGACACAATTGCTCAGGAGGCAGCTGTAGCGTTGGCTAAGAGATTCGATGTCTCTTTGATCTACTGTTTTGAGAAGGATGGTGTGTTGAAGGATGAGAACGATGATTCATCAGTTATTCCTTTGATCACAAAGCCTGATTTTGAGGCTTACAAGGCAGACGGAACAATCAGCGGAGGTATGATTCCAAAGCTTGACAATGCGTTTACTGCAATCAGTAAGGGAGTAAAAGAAGTGGTGATCACTTCTGCTAACCACATCCTAAGCGGAGGAACAAAAATTAAGTAATATCTGAATATTATGTAGAGACGTGGAACCCCACGTCTCTTATGCTTTAATAATTTAAAACAGCAGTAGATGAAGATAGTTTTGGCAACCAAGAACAAAGGCAAGGTAGCTGAGTTTGCAGCTATCTTGGGCGACAAGGTTGAATTGATCACACAGGCAGAGGCTGGAATAACTGAATCGGCAGAAGAGAACGGAACAACATATGCAGAAAACTCACGTCTAAAAGCAAAGTTTATCTTCGAGAAAACTGGTTTGCCTACAATGGCAGATGATAGTGGACTTGAGTGTGATGCTCTTGACGGTGCTCCTGGCGTCTACACAGCAAGATTTGCTGGTGAGGGTGCAACAGACAGCACTAACATTGATAAGCTTCTTGCAGTGCTTGATGAGGAAGAAAACCGTAAGGCTCGATTCGTAGCTCATATCACATTGGTTATGCCAAACTATGAGATTCATTGTGAGGGCACTCTTAACGGTGAAATCACAAGAGGACGACGTGGAACTAACGGATTCGGATATGATCCCGTCTTCATTCCTGAAGGCTACGACAAAACCCTTGCAGAATTAGACGATGAGGTGAAAAACAGCATATCGCACAGACGCAAAGCAATCGAGAAAATGCAAGAAGCGTTGAGCAATCTCAATCTTAATATATAGTTGTTTTTTAGATGAGGATTGCAAAGGACGGACCGTCCTTGCCCCTCTCTTTCGCGAACCCGTAGGGTGAGCGACATATAAATAATCTTGACAATCATTAATATGAGTCCAAGTTATTAACAAATACATAAAAAAAGATAGAAAATATTTGTTTTATCCTCTAAAAACTATAATTTTGCATTCCGATTTTCAAGGATATTGAAAAGAAAAAATTAGAAAATAATTAAAAAAGTAAAATAAAATGAAAAGAACTTATCAACCTTCGAACACAAAGAGAAGACATAAGCACGGTTTTCGTTCAAGAATGGAGACTCCAAACGGACGTCGCGTACTTGCTGCACGTAGAGCTCACGGTAGAAAGAAGCTTACAGTGTCTGACGAGCCAGCTTTGAAGAGATAATTTTGAAGGAAAAGGCTAAAAGAAATAGGCGTGGAATGCAAATTCCACGCTTTTTTCGTTTAAAATAAAGGGGATTTGGGTGTATTTTGACTTATGGTTAAATGATTTTTGCGATTCACTTTTGATAATACAATAATAATTCTTTTATTTTGTATGAAATATCCTTGAAAGGTAGACGGTATCTACCTTTAATGGCAAAATTGTGCAAAATTCAAGAATATATGATGGATAAGATATTAAATATAATGGAGCAATGGAATGCGTTGCAGCCGCTTTCCGAAAGAGATAAGGAATTGTTAAGTCGCAGATTTACCATTGATTTTAACTATAACAGCAACCATATTGAAGGAAATACACTTACGTATGGGCAAACAGAAATACTTCTTCTGTTTGGGAAAGTTGTAGGAGAGGCGGAAGTGAAAGATGTTCAGGAGATGACAGCAAGTAATGTAGGTCTTAAAATGATGACGGAGGAGTCTGCAATGTTAAACACTCCACTTACTCAAAACTTTATACGCACCCTTCATAAGACTTTACTCCGAGAAGATTACACTGTATATCGTAATTTGCCAGGAGGACAGATAACCAGTTATGTAATTCACGCTGGTCAATATAAAACTCGTCCTAACAGTGTGATAACACGTTATGGAGATAGATTTGAATACGCCTCTCCAGAAGAGACCCCTGCATTGATGTCTGATCTTGTTGGCTGGTATAATGAGGCAGAACAGTCTGGTAAGTTTACTCCTATTGAACTAGCTGCAATATTCCATTATCGCTACATTCGCATTCATCCTTTTGAAGATGGCAATGGCCGTATTGCTAGATTGATGGTCAATTATATTCTTTCTCGACACAATTATCCAATGATTGTTGTCAGAAGTCGTAAAAAGAATGATTATCTTGAGGCCTTACGCAAAACAGACCTTAGTGTGGGTTCTGCTCCTGCTCTTGGTGCTCATGCTTCAAAAAGAGATATACAATATTTCTTGACCTATTTTTCCAAACTGTTTGTTGAAGAGGTCTCGTATAATATTCGTTTTCTAACTGAAAGAGGGGATAATGTATGGTGGTTTGATGGAGAAAGAATAAATTTTCGCAGTGAGTCTACAAGCAAGATTCTTAATCTTATGTCCGCTTATCCAGATATTACTATTCAGAAACTTTCTGACGAGGTCGGAATCAACGTTGCTGCAATAAACAAACAACTAAAACAGATGACAACAAAGGGATACATACAACGTGTGGAAAAGGATAACACTTGGAGGGTGATCATCACGCCGTCTGTATAAATTTTGTGAATACACTTAAAATTTTCAACTTTTTTAAAAATACCACCATAAAAGGTAGACGCCGTCTACCTTTTTAAGCAAAATCTTACAAAAAAATAGGTGCGACGTAAATCGCACCTATTTTCGTTTTCGTCAGCGACAACGTTATTTAATGCATTTTACAACCGACTGTTTGCCGTTTGCGATCACCTTAATGAAGTAAACACCTGAAGGGATGTTAGCCTCAACTGTATTGACTCCTGCGTTCAAAGCGATTGCCTTGTTGATCCAAACCTTACCAGTCACATCCCAAACCTCAACTGTTGCGTCTGCCTGCTCTGATGAGATAATCTGTAGGTTGTCGTTAGCGAACATTGCATTGAATGCGTCGTCGGCTACATTTTGCTTTACATAAATCGCGATTCCACTGTTCTCCATTGTGATGGTAGCGATACTCATCTTTGGCATCTCTATCTCATCTGCCAAGTCGATCACACCATAATCCTTGCTTCTCTCATCCTTTGAAGTGGCTGTCATTGTCAAACGTGCTGTGCATTTCTCAAATGGAGCGTTTACCTTCACTGCATGGTTGCTGCCCTTGTTGATTACAACGATTGTGGCTTTGTTTCCATCTGGGCTAACAAATGATGTGCAGACCAAGTCGGAATTGTCTGTTGTGCTTCCTACACAGAAGTAACCCTTTGGAGCAAACTTAGAGAAATGGCGTAGACCGTGGTAGTCAAGACATACCTGATATCCTTCTTTTGATTTCCACTGCGACTCATCCCATGGATTGTTGACAGCGATACATCCGTCTTTGTCTGTTGTACCCCACAATAGGTTCCAATACATATATGATCCACAGTGGTTGTAGTTGAAGCTGTTGGCGATGATCCAAGCTGTGTGGACATCGTTACCATTCTTCTCTGCGCGCATAGCACAGTTCTCAGTCATAAACTGTGGCATGTTGCTATACTTTGTTGCCAACTCCTTCTGAGCATTGATATAAGCGTTTGGCTTAGAGTATCTGTCTGATGCCTCCTCACCGCTATGGTAGTAGTGGAATGCCAAACCGTCAAGCAATGAAGCGTCGAGAGCATCCATATATTTCTGAGTGTTACCGTAACCGATACCAAGTACCTCTGGACCAAGAATCTTTGGTACCTCATTCAACTCCTTAATCTTAGCAACGAAGATTGGAAGAGCCTTGTCGTAACCAGCACGGTCGAACTGCTTACCTGTATAGTCTACATATTTCTCAGTAGCGTCGAATAGAGTTGCGGCATAAGTTGCTTCCATATCAGGCTCGTTCTGCATTGAGATGTAGTCTGGGTGGATTCCCTGCTCCTGATATTTAGCCAACGAGTTTTTCCACCACTCAGCATATTCATTATATACGAATTTGCCATCAGCACCCTTCTTAAGTGAGTATGGACCATTCACGTCGCCATTCTCCTTCAAATTTCCAGGAGCAGCCCATGATGACATCTCCACGATGAAATTATCACGTCCAAGACGTTTTACAGCCTCATTGTAGACAGCCAACTCATCTTGCCAACCTTTATGCTCGTTAAGTTCATCCTGTTTCCAGTTTCCGATACGAAGAGCTGACAAACCAAGACCTGTATAGATAGTATCGAAGATTGCTTCTGAGTTAGGATGCTGAGTGAACCAGCTCTGATAGTAGACGATACCACCACCGATACCAAGCACCTCTTGTTGTTTGTCCTTGATATCAATGCCGACGGAAGCCGGAGTATACTCACCGTTGTCTTCAGGCTGCTGCTCCACCGACAATGCAGTAAGAGTAACATTGTCTATAAAATATGTGTTAGCTGTGTGGCCTAAATCGAAATTAAAACCGTCGATTTCACCTTTGGATGTGAATTTGAAAGTTTTCTCTGAGTAGGTGCCATTCACTTCCTGGTCAGCCTGGTAGTTGGCCTCGCCAGAAGTTGAGACGCGGACAGAACCTGTGCCACTCTGAGTACGGATATAATATGAAAGTTCATATTCACCAGCTGGAAGTCCATCACCGTCTACTTCAAAAGATGTATGGATCTGTACCTTCCACTGATTCTCAGGATCGCTGATAGAAGGGTTGACAACTTTCATACAGCCGACACCATCAAACTGAGTTCCGCTCTCACGTTCCAAAGCGGCACCGTCGTCGCCACCATTCCACATACCCCAACCGTCGATGTTCTGCTCGAAGAATCCGTTGGAGATGTAATTTGCAGCATTAGCCATAGAGAAGGCAGAAAATGCTAAAAGAGTAAAAAGTTTATTCATGTGTCTTAATATTAAATATGTATAAAGCAAAAATATGATATTAAGTTGGGAAATCCAAAATAACGAAGACGAAAACGAAGACGAAAACAAGGACAAAATTGTATGTAAGGTTTTCGTTTTCGTTTTCGTTATCGTTATCGTCTTCGTATCCATTTTACAAAATGTCATATCTATATTATCAGCAAATTGTGTCAAAAAGCATCGTAATTCAAATAAAATGTAACAAAATGGAAAGGAATTGCGTCGAAATATGTCATTTTGGAAAAGGCGACGTGTGGTTTTTAATATGTGTATTACAATTTGTAAGGGTTAGAAGTTTCAAACCTTACAAATTGAAGGATTTTGAGTGCTTTTTATGACAATTTGAATTTAACCTAAAAAAAGTGATGATTTTAACATTTTTTAGTTAGCAACGAGCAAATTCTTGCTTAACTTTGCATCGTCGGAAGGAAAAAGAGTCATTTCCACTTCCAATGGAAGTAAAAAATGACCTTTTCTAAGCAAAAACAAAGAATTTTTCTTCCAAGTGAAATTTTGAAAATAGTAATAACATTATAAAACGCGAATCATTATGTCAAACTTAAGATTCAAAGTTGTTAGCGAGGCTTTCAAGAAGAAAGCGCTTGCAGTAGCATCTCCAGAGGGGATGACATCAGAATACTACGGTAAGTATGTGTTCAACAGAGAGAAGATGATCAAGTATCTTTCAAAAGAGACTTACAAGATCCTTACTAAAGCAATCGACAATGGTGAAACTCTAGACCGTACAATCGCTAACGGTGTTGCCGCAGGTATGAAGAGCTGGGCAATGGAGATGGGTGCCACTCACTATACACACTGGTTCCAGCCTCTAACAGAGGGAACAGCTGAGAAGCACGACTCATTTATTGAGTACGCGGGTATGCCTGGTGGTCCAGTTATCGAGGAGTTCTCAGGAAAGCTTCTTGCACAGGCTGAGCCAGATGCATCATCATTCCCATCAGGAGGTATCCGTTCTACATTTGAGGCACGTGGATATACAGCTTGGGATCCATCATCACCAGCATTCATTGTAGACGACACACTATGTATCCCTACAGTATTTATCTCATACACTGGTGAGCAGCTTGACTACAAGACTCCACTTTTGAAGGCTCTTGGCGCTGTAGATAAGGCAGCTGTTGATGTTTGCCACTACTTCGACGCTTCAGTTAAGAAGGTATTCTCTTACCTAGGTTGGGAGCAGGAGTACTTCTTGGTTGACGAGGGTCTATACGCAGCACGTCCAGACTTGCTACTTACAGGTCGTACATTGATCGGACACGAGTCTGCAAAGAACCAGCAGCTTGACGACCACTACTTCGGATCAATTCCTTCAAGAGTTCAGGCTTTCATGCGTGACCTTGAGTTCGAGGGTTACAAATATAATATTCCATTGAAGACTCGTCACAACGAGGTAGCTCCAAACCAGTTTGAGTTGGCTCCAATCTTCAATGAGACAAACTTCGCTAACGACCAGAACCTTCTTATCATGACAATCATGGAGAAGATCGCTCGTAAGCACGGTTTCCGCGTACTTCTTCACGAGAAGCCATTCGCAGGAATCAACGGTTCAGGTAAGCACAACAACTGGTCACTAGGTACAAACACAGGTGTAGGTTTGTTCACTCCAGGTAAGACTCCAGAGGAGAACCTACAGTTTGTAACATTCGTAGTAAATGCTTTGATGGCTGTTTACAAGAACAATGCACTTCTTAAGGCATCTGTAATGACAGCTCAGAACGCTCACCGTCTAGGAGCAAACGAGGCACCACCAGCAATCATATCTGTATTCCTTGGAAGCCAGATCTCAGCTGTTCTTGACAAGCTTGAGGCTGCTACATCAGAGGAGGCTATCGTAATGGACTCTAAGAAGAAGATGAAGCTTGCAGTTGCTACAATTCCAGAGTTGCTAATCGATAACACAGATCGTAACCGTACTTCACCATTCGCATTCACAGGAAACCGTTTCGAGTTCCGTGCAGTAGGTTCATCAGCAAACTGTGCATGTGCAATGATCGCATTGAACTCAGCTATGGCTGCTCAGCTTAAGGATTTCAAGGCTGCAGTTGACGCTAAGATCGCTGCAGGAGCAAGCAAGAGCAAGGCATTGTTCGAGGTTATCAAGCAGTATATCAAGGAGAGTAAGGCTATCCGTTTCGACGGTAACGGTTACTCAGATGAGTGGAAGGCTGAGGCAGCTAAGCGTGGTTTGAACTGCGAGACTTCAGTTCCAGTTATCTACGACGCATACACAACTCCAGAGTCTGTAAAGATGTTCGAGAGCCTAGGTGTATTCAGCGAGAGAGAGCTTGAGGCAAGAAACGAGATCAAGTGGGAGACATATACAAAGAAGATCCAGATCGAGGCACGTGTGCTAGGCGACATGGCAATCAACAATATCATCCCAGTTGCAACACGCTACCAGTCATTGCTTCTTGACAACGTATTCAAGATGACTCAGGTTTACGGTAAGGACGAGGCATTGAAGCTTGCAGGTACAGATTCAGATCTTATCCGTGAGATTTCAGAGCGTATCGCTAAGATCAAGACTTTGACTGCTGAGATGATCGAGGCAAGAAAGGTTGCTAACAAGATCGAGGCAGAGCGTGCTAAAGCAGTTGCTTACCATGATACAGTAATCCCATTCTTCGACAAGATCCGTTACGAGATCGACAAGCTTGAGATGATCGTTGACGATGAGATGTGGACTTTGCCTAAGTATCGTGAGCTATTGTTCATCAGATAATAAACTACTGACTGATATATTAAAAAATCCGCTGGACGAAAGTTCAGCGGATTTTTTATTTATGAGAGGAGCTAGTTAGAATTGATATGAACGGAATAAATATAAGGAAATTTGCATAGTATCCTAAATAGCCATTTTGTATGATAAACAGTTGCTAGGAAAAACGTATTCCTTTCAAACATAAAAAGAGAGGGTGTATCAAAACTAAGAAAGTTGCGATATACCCTCTTTTTAACTCTCTGAGACTTGAATGGATTTTTGAAAAGCGGAGAAATCAAAATTTGACTTAAATATTCGATTCTCACGAGTTGAAATTTTCATAAAAGAA
>JAZUGF010000099.1:0-18819 GCA_045641065.1 Paludibacteraceae bacterium
ATGGTGGCTGTGGAAGGTGGTAAACGTTCACCAAACGGTGATCTTTACAATGATATGCCAGACCGTTTTGCTGATGCTTTCTTCATCGTGCCAGTCGGCTATATCGTTGGCGGTATTGGTGTGGAGCTTGCTTGGCTTGCCGCTCTCAACGCAATTATGACTGCTTATTTCCGCTGGATTGGCGCTTATAAGACTAAGAATCACTACTTCGATGGCCCTATGGCTAAACAGCACCGTATGGCTGTGCTTACATTCGCGTCGCTAATAGCTGCTGTGTGCATTCCATTCGGCTATGATAAGCTAATCTATATGATTGCTTTGATTATTATGAACGTCGGTTTGGTGGCTACACTTATCAACCGTCTCTATTTAATGACTCATACTGATAAAGAATCTGATAAACAATGAGAAAATTTTTGAGTTATCTGCTTCCCGACCAAAGTTCGGATGTCATCTTGATGATTTCGATCATCCTCATCTCGCTTATGGTGGTCAGCGGTATTTTGTTTGCAATCAAGAAGGCTAAACCAGAGAAGAATCTCACTGAGGTGATTAATCGTACCAAGTCGTGGTGGATGATGGTGACAATGTTCGTGTGTGCTATCTTCATCAACAACACAGTGGCGTATGTCTGCTTGGCTATATTGTCTTTCTTCGCTTTCCGTGAACTATATTCTGTGCTTCATTTCCGTCAATCGGATCGCAACGCTTTGCTTGTGGCATTGTTGGCGATTCCAGTGCAGTTCACGCTGGCTTACTTCCGTTGGTATGGCGGCTATATCATCTTCATTCCGGTGATTATGTTCTTGCTGTTGCCTGCGATTATGGTGATCAAGCAGGACACACACCGCATCACAAAGTCGATGGCTATGCTTCAATGGTCGTTGATGCTGTCGGTATTCGGTTTGAGCCACTTGGCATTCCTTCTTTCTTTGCCTGATCTTGAAGGTTTCTCTTCAGGTGGTAGAGGTTTGCTTCTATTCTTGGTTTTCTTGACTGAAATCAACGATGTGATGCAGTTTATGTGGGGTAAGTCATTAGGAAAACATAAGATTTTGCCAAATGTAAGTCCAAATAAGACGTGGGAAGGATTCATAGGTGGTGTAATCAGCACTACAGTGATCGGCTACTTCATCGGATTCCTTACTCCGCTTTCTACACCACAGGTGATCTTCACCAGTGCGATGATTGCAGTGTTTGGATTCTGTGGCGACGTCGTGCTATCTGCAGTGAAGCGAGATAAAGGTATTAAGGATATGAGCGACGCAATTCCAGGTCACGGTGGTATCTTCGACCGTATCGACTCGTTGTCGTTCACAGCGCCTGCCTTCTTCCATCTAATCTACTTCTTGGTTTATCCACCATTCCAATCATTCGACGAAATATGGAAAAACCTTTTCTAAAGTCTCTTTGCCTTAAGGTGATCTATAGAGGTATCTGCCGACCAATATTGAAGTTTTTTGTCGGCATACAATATCCCGACTGCTCATTCTTGAAGGATGAGAAACAGTTTGTGATCATTTCCAACCACAACAGCCATCTCGACACATTGAGTTTGTTGACCGCTATCCCAAGTGATATACTTTGGAAAGTGCGACCTGTGGCTGCCGCTGACTATTTCGGAAACACAAGCCTTAAGGCAAAATTCAGCAACTTCTTCATCAATACGCTTCTTATCAACCGTCGGCCTAAGAAGGACGATGTCGCAAATAAGAATAATGCGATGGATAAGATGCTTGAGGCTATAGACGAGGGTTATTCACTCATCCTTTTCCCTGAGGGAAGCCGTGGTGAACCAGAGCAGATGAGCAAGATGAAGTCTGGAATCGCACGTTTGTTGGCACAAAGACCAGGCTTGAAATATGTGCCAGTTTTCATGACAGGTATGGGTACCTCTTTGCCAAAGGGTGGAGTGGTACCATTGCCATATAATGCCACTTTGCATTTCGACAAACCGACACTGCCTGATAGCGATGATTCGTATGCTATCATGGAACAGATTGAAAAGCATTACGCGGAGATGTCGGAGAAATACGGAATCAAAGAAGACGATGATGACGATTAATGTGTACGTTTTAAAAGTGATATAGAATTAAAAAGGATTATTTTGTTATGTTAAATATCTGCCTTATTGAGGATTAGATTAAAGAAAAAAGGATATCAAAATTTAAGAAAGTAATGGAACAAAAACACAAAATCCAAATTTTTAACGGACAGAAAGTCCGTATGGTTTGGCACGAAGAGGAAGAGAAATGGTATTTCTCTATTGTTGATGTATGTGCTGTGCTTACTGACAGTGCTAACCCATAAACTTATTGGAGAGTCTTAAAAAAGAGACTTAAAGATGAGGGCAATGAAACCGTTACAAATTGTAACGCTTTGAAAATGCTTTCTGCTGATGGTAAGATGCGAATGACCGATGTCGCAGATCAACAGCAACTTTTTCGAATCATCCAATCAATACCGTCTCCAAAAGCAGAACCATTCAAACAGTGGATGGCTCAAGTAGCGAGTGATCGTTTAGACCAGATGCAGGATCCGGAACGAAAAAGCATTAGACTATCTTCCTCCAATTGATCGACAACAACTACCTGACTCTAAGAGTGAAGATGATCTTGAAAGTGACGAATGAAAATAGTTACAGAGTTTATATAAAAGTTGTCCCAAAATGAGGATTGTTAAGGGTCCAGGTTTGTTTTTGGGGCCCTAACCCACCTCATAACACGATAATCTTCTCCCCATTCACTACATAAACTCCCTTCGCCAATCTGATCTCTTCCTCACTCTCAGCTTTAAGCTCTAATCTCTCAACTAACTGTCCTTCGATAGTCCAGATGTAGATGTCGACGTCAGTATCGCAGATTATACGAATACCGTTGTCTATAGCGTAGATATGAATGTTTTCGTTTTCGTTTTCGTTATCGTTATCGTTTTCGTAATTATTTACTCCAGTAGGATCTTTCACCAAGCTAAATCCCATACTCTGCATCCATCTGTCGTATGAACCGTCTGACTCGTCGGAGATGGCTACCATATGATCTTTGGTAGAATCAAAACAGAAGGCGAATTGGCAAGATGTGTTCTTGGATGCATTGCCTAAACCAACCACTCCGTTGTTTGTAGGGGTTGCACTGAAGTTTGTTAAAACTAAATTGCTGTTGCTGACTGGGGATAGATAGTAATAGCCATCATGTGTGCCGCTATCCACAATTTTCCAATGTTGCTCAGGTGTTTCATTCACAGCCGACATGCTAAGCTGGTCATCAGTAGCGTCGAGAGCCAAATTATTTTCTTCATCTATCAACTTATAAGTACCATCGTCGTTTTTAACCAATTTCAACGATAGGTTGATAGCATCGTTATCTTCCGTCAACTGCATTTTGCCATCCTTCAAAGACATGACCTTATTTGCGCTCTTTGATAGCAAGACGTAGTTTCTCTCATCCTCAACCTTTGCAACGCGTCTATAGCGGTTTATTTTGTCAAAAATGGACAAATCCCAGTTGAAATAATATCTGATGATAGGGTAGCCAGTACGCATGTCGATTGGCAACCATATATGCCATGATTCGCCTACGTTGGCATCGCTGAAATATTCGCCACCTTTCCATCTGTCGCCCATGTAGATGTAGGCATCGTATTTGCCTGGCACTTTGAAGACGTAATTGCTCTGCGAATGGTATGTTGTGTTGCTCTCCGAGTCGACGCAAGGATTTCCCAAATCACTCCATCCGCTCAACGGTAATTGCGAGTACGATGAGTGGGCAGGGTTTGGATCCCAACCTGTACAGCCGGATGTGATGGCTACGAAACGGTTGTGGTATTTGAAGATCGCTGGAGCCTCGTACTGCTTCTTCACAAACATTCTCTCCCATGTTGACGATAAGTCAAGGTAGTCGTTGGTCAACAATGTGCCATGCATGGTCATATTCTCCTCGGCAGAACCGAAATGGTAGCCTACGTTGTAATCTGGGTCAAACATCAATGTCTGGTCACGTGAGCCGGATGGTTGCTCGTCGCCACGTGGACGCATTGTTTTGATGAAGGTGTATGGACCATTGATTTTATCGCTCGAAAGTAGGGCGACGCGGGATGCTGCATAGCCTGAACCGTTTTCCCAGTGAACCCACATCACATATTTGTTAGTGTTAGGGCAATACATCACTTTCGGACGCTCAAGTGTACGCCCGTAGTTCATATCCTGATTGTCGCTTCTCAACGGCACTTCCGGACATTTGTATGCCATGCCGTTAAATTCCCAGTTGTACAAATCTTTGGATGTGTAGCAGGCAATACCGTTGCTTTTTACTGGATTCGCACGATAGTTTTCTCCAAACCAATAATATGTGCCGTTCTCATAAAGCACACAACCTCCGTGAGCGTTGATGTGGTTGCCGTTGGCATCGTTCCAATTCACACCCAAGCGTAGCGCTGGACTACCATTATGGAACTGGTTGTATGGTTGGCCGAACTGTGACTCCACAGGAATAAGCATCCAGTAGTGTTTGCCATCCGAACCACTCTTGTCGCTGTAGACTCCCTTGCCGTCGCTTGTTCCGTCGGTGCCGAGGTATTTGCCGTTAGAATTAAACTCGATTCTAACGTATTTGTCTTCATTCGGAGCATAATTGATATTCAAGTGGCCATACAAACCGCTGGATAAACTACCGAATTTTGTGCTGTATTCTCCCGTCGCATTCAAATAGTTATTTCCAGAGACGCTCTTCAATCCATATGTGCCATCGTTTAGAACTTCGATTGTGAATTGTTGCGACGCGTTGTATGCAGGATTCTTTAGAACTACTTCGTTGTTTGAATTAGTCAAGAAACGGTTGCTGGCATGCATGACGTAGTATTTCTTGCTAATGGAGAATGGTAGATTACGGCTGTTTTGATAGGTTGTGATGGCTGTGCTCAATGTTTTTGTAGCAGTCACAACCTCATCTTGAGATTGTGAATTGTCAAGCACTTCCTTTGCTTTGTTGATAGCAGTGATCAATGTTTTGCGTGCTGACGACGAGTATTCTCCACTTCCTTCGCCCTCAGTAGTCGATGACAGTCTATTCTCTGCCTTGTTGATCATTCCTTCCAAACCTTCAGTTATGATAACCCCATTCTGAATATAACGGATCATCCAGTAGTGAAGCGTCTCCTTACCATTTTTGTCCGAGTAGACATTACTGCCGGGAGCAATTGCGTCGGTGCCAAGATACAAACCATTCTCAGCATTTTTCAACTTGACAAAATCTCCACAATATTCAACCGTGAATCTTGAATAGTTGTTTTTAGTAGTTGAATATTCAGTATCCCAATCGCCTGTTTTAGTGATGTATTGTCCTTTCTGCACATTTTGAATGTAGACATCGTCGCCACTAATAAATACAAACTGGAATCTTTGACTTTCAGACGCATCAAACGTATGAAGGTTTGGTCTGCTGTCGACAGCAGAAAGAGCCATGCCTGACGAGTGTAAAATATAGAAAGTTGCGTTGTTTGAGTTGATTGAGTGTGCCAACAAAGAGACACAGCAAAGTAGTGTTGTTAATAGAGTCTTCATAAAATCAATATGTTATCATGTTGCGAAGATATAGAGATTTGAGAAAATGAGGAAGGATTATCAGAAAAATAGCGTAAATTTGCGAGATGATGCTTTTATGAAAAGACGTCACAAACATTGTTGAGGATTAAACTAATGGAGAATAATCGCGAAATAGAACCAAAATTATCTGATGAAAATTCCGGAAGTCAGCCTAAGTGCATGGAAATGTCTTTTGCTGACGCTATACGAATATGCCTAAAAGAGAAGTTTGCTACTTTTAAAGGACGAGCATCTCGACTTGAATATGGTTATTTTTTCCTTTTTAGGTTTATCCTTATGTTAGTGGCGGAAATACAAGTAGGTGTCTTTGATAGTCTGCCCAGTTTTGTTAAAGAAGCTTATGCAGGCAATTTCTTTTCTATGTTTTTCGACTTTTCTATGTCAAACATGGCTATTCGACTTTATATATTGTGTTTCATAGGATTGTTGATTCCATATGCCGCAGTGACAGCCCGTCGCCTGCATGATTCAGGGAAAAGTGGCATGTGGGCTATATTTTCATTGTTTCCAGGATTTGATTTTTTTGTTTTAGTTTACATGGCTACAATGGAGAGACAAAAGTGTTATAATGAATACGGACCTTATGTAGAGGTAAAAAGAAGATGATTTATGAAAGTATGCGATAAATGTAAATCGGTTAACGCTCAGGAATCTGAAGTCTGCTATTTCTGCGGAGCTACTCTTCCTGTTAACGCCAACATTGTTGGAGCTAACACTCAGCCTAAAATCCCAGCAAAACCTATTCCGCAACAACCGACAAAGGTTTCGCAACCTCAACCTAAAAAGCCAGAACCTAAAGAATTAACATTCTGGGATGCTATAGGTGAATGCATGGGTAAGTATGCCTCGTTCAAAGGTCGTGCATCTCGCAAGGAGTTGTGGTATTTCCTTTTCTTTTGCACAATTGTCATTGGAATTTCGATTGCTATGGAAGAAGAAATAATGTGGTTTTCGATATCTGCATTGTTATTGCCTATGCTGGCTGCAATAGGACGTCGACTACATGATATTGGAAGAGGACGTTGGTGGGCGTTTATTCTTCTGATTATTCCGTTTTATGGATGGGCACTTCTGGCACTCATGTGTATTCTGCCAAGTCAGCAAAAAGATAATGAATATGGGCCTTATATAGGCTAGTAATCTAAAAAAGCAATAGAGTTAAGTCTCTATTGCTTTATTTTTTTGTCGCATCCGTGACAATCACAACTGTGACAATCACAGCTATGATCTTGCATTCCACATTCTGATTTTCCCCCACAACCACTACAACCGCAGCATTTGTCTTTCGATAATAGCCGTTTGATTGCGAAGAATACTGCCACTGCGATTATGATATATACGATGATTTCCTGCATAATTTTAGATCACTTCTCTGTTATGTGAGACGTGTTATAACACGTCTGACGGCAAATTTGGATTAATAACCCGACATACTCATCCAATCAAATTCGCAATCTGATAAAAAGCAAACGATACTAACCACGCCACTAATGATGTATAGCAAACCGCAAACGCAGCCCATTTAGCATTCGACTCTTTAGCCAACGCAGTCACTGCTGCCACACATGGAGAACAAAGCAAGATGAAGAGCATCAGTGTGAAGGCGACGATTGGGTTGAAGACGTTTGTACCATCTTTGTATTGTGCTTTCTGTAGAGCTGAGACAAGTTTTTCACTCTCCTCATCTGCTTCACTGTCTGCCTGGTAAAGAATACCCATAGACGATACCACAATCTCCTTTGCAGCCAAACCAGTTAAGATGCTGACAGATGTTTTCCAATCAAAACCAAGTGGCTTGAATACTGGTGCAATAAACTTACCGATGCTTCCGATGTATGAATTCTCACTCTGCACTGATGAACGTAGCAAAGTCAACTCATTAAACTCGTCACTACCCTCGTCGACTTGGGCAATCTTCGCGTCGATTTCATCCAATTCAGGAGACGACGAAGGGAAATAGTTCAAAGCCCACAAGATAATCGAAGCAAGCAAGATCACTGTACCCATCTTCTTTAGATACTCTGCTGCCTTATCCCACATGTGAATCACGACGCTTCTCCAAGTTGGGATACGGTATGGAGGCAACTCCATCACAAACTCCTCGCTGTTGTTTTTAAACTTAGTCTTCTTTAGCAATAATGCTGTCAACACAGCGAATAGAATACCAATCAAATAGATTAAGAAAAGAATCAACCCCTGGTTAGATGTGAAGAATGCACCTACAAGCAATAGGTAGACGGGAAGTCGAGCTGAGCATGACATGAATGGAATCGCCATCATTGTGATGATTCTATCCTTTGGATTCTCCAATGTACGTGTAGCCATAATCGCTGGCACTCCACATCCAAATCCGCTCAACATTGGAATGAAACTCTTTCCGTGCAATCCCACCTTGTGCATCACACGGTCCATGATAAATGCCGCTCTTGCCATATAACCCGTGTCTTCCAAAATCGCAATGAAGAAGAATAGGATTAGAATGTTTGGCAAGAAGACGATGACTCCTCCAACTCCGGCAATAATTCCGTCAACAACAAGATCTGCAAGTATTCCTTCCGGCAATACACTCTTCAAACCGTCGCAGATCAATGAAACCAAACTCTCGATCCAACCCTGTGGATATGCTCCAAGTTGGAAAGTAGCCTCAAACATTATGAATAGGAAGAGCAAAAGGAATGGGAATCCAAGCCACTTGTGGGTGAGGATTCTATCGGCTCTATACTCCAAATCAATCGGAGCATTCTCCTTTTCCTGTAAAGTTTCATTCAACGCACCACGAATGAAGCCGTATTTGGCATTTGTGATGACGCTAGCGGGATCTTCGTTGTATGTAGAAGAGATTGTCTCGCGTGAAGCCTCAACCTGCTTCTTAATAGGCTCAAAATCACTAAACGAGTTTTTGATCTGTTCCTCTGTATGCTTATCTCCCTCAAGAAGCTTCAAAATGATGTATCTGAACGGAAAATCCACCGCAATTTCATTGTGTGATGCAATCAACGGTTTAATTTTCTCAATCTCCTTCTCAATAGTAGCACCGTAATTGATGTGGATATGCTTTAGCAACGACTCCTTCTCCTCGTGAATATTCACGATATGGTCTAAGACGTGGGTGATTCCCTCACCTGTCTTTGCCACAGTAGGCACACAAGGAAAACCGATAATCTTCTCAAGTTGGTCAAGGTCAAGTTTGGAACCACTCTTCTCAAGCACATCGTACATATTCAATGCCATAACCATACGGACATTCATATCGATGAGCTGTGTAGTAAGGAACATATTACGGGCAAGATTACCTGCATCCACCACGTTGAGAATCATATCCGGATGTTGCTCCGTGATATACTCACGCACATAAAGTTCCTCGGGAGAATATTCGGTAATGGAGTATGTACCTGGGAGGTCAACTAGATTGATTGTGTAGCCTTTGTGGTAGAAAGTACCTGTCTTCGACGACACTGTCACTCCGCTATAGTTGCCGACATGTTCGTGAAGACCAGTGGCATGGTTGAAAAGGGAAGTCTTTCCACAGTTAGGATTACCCACCAAAGCCACAGTGATGGTTTTGTCATCAAGAGAGTCGGTATATGAGGCTGAGCGAGAAGCGTCTTCACTGATAGTACCCTGGAACGCATATTTTTCATCGCTCTGTAGAGTCTCCACGTCGACCACCTCAATATGAGCAGCCTCCGTGCGACGCAAAGAGACGTGGCTCTGCATCACCTTAAACTCAATCGGATCGTGGAAAGGGGCATTCTTAATCACCGTCACCTTCTCACCACGGACGAATCCCATCTCCATCACACGATGGCGGAATCCACCCTGACCCTTCACTCTGTAGACAATGCACTCACGGCCTGTCTCAATGTCCAACAATCTTTTTATCTTCTCCGACTCCATGATCTTAATCTAAAGATTCTTTATCGGGATGGTTTGAAACCATCCCCTACGTTTTATGTTTAACCTGCGTAACTATGCATGCCTCCCAACAGATAGTTGACGCCGAAATATGTCATTATAATTGCGGCAAAACTCACCAGAATATAGATCTGGAATGCCTTGTCGTTTTTCATCCAAGAGATGCTCTCACGGTGGAAAGCCATTGCGTAGATGATCATAGTGATCAAAGCCCACGTTTCCTTCGGATCCCAACTCCAGTAGCTTCCCCACGATTCGTTTGCCCAAACAGCCCCGATAAACATGCCTATTGTCAACAAGAAGGTAGCGGGATAGAGCATGAAGCGATTTAGGAGGGCTAATCTGAGGATCATATTCCCCTCGGCTTCAGCAATATTATTGCTGAATACAAGGCTCGCCAAGCTATTAAAAGCCATAAAGGCATATAGCGTATAAGATAGCATCATAAGCGTGACGTGGATGCTCATCCAAGGCGACGCAAGAACTGGTGCCAACGGAGTGATCTCCGGATTCATCATTCCCATTTTGCTCACCAACAGTGCGAATCCACCGATGAAAAAGCCAGCAGGTAAAACCAAACTGAGTTTAATTCCTGCGATAGTGGTCATTGCAAAAGCAAGCCAACTTATAAATAGCATCGTCTCATAACCGTTGCTCATCGGGAAACGTCCTGCAATTATACCACGCATCCCCATGATTGTAGCGATGCCAATGAATATTACTGCCGACGCAATCACAAATCCAATTCTGAATTTCGTCAACTTGCATCGCAAGAGGCAGAAAAACGAAAGCAATCCCAACGCCAATGATGCATAAGCCAACGGGGCAGTTTTGCAATATTTATTATATAGATGCTCTACCTTGAATCTCCACTCTGGATAATCAACGTCAGATGGGGCATATTTGATTGCATCTCCACTCTGTAAATCCAGAATCAAACCAATTTTCTCATCAAGTTCATCAAACTCCTTCGTCATCAGTTTGGCTTTCACGCCCCTATTCAACGAATCAATGGCAGAATCGAAATCAATCATGCCAAATTCAGATTTGATCATCTTCGCTTTCCTCCAATCCTGTGGAGCATATATCCAACCAGCCAACACCTGCGTCGCATCGAATTCACCGAAAGAATCTCCTCCAGTCAGCTTACGGGTAAAATCGAGTGCGTAAGTTTCCATCGGAGCGATCCTGCCATTATAGATGATAGGAATCTTGGCAAAATCTGCCCCGCTGTCCTGTGCGATGGAATAATATTCCGTCGATCCGGCTAATGTTGGCATCAATAAGATCGCCACCACAGCGAAGCTTTTCCACAACGGATTTTTTAGAATCTGATGGAAATGGCTCCGTTTTCCAAAAACAAAGATAATCATTGAAATCGCCAGCATCACATACCCCACATAGGTAATCGTTGTACCAATCGGATCGTGTGCGACGGTGATGAGACTTCCTTTGAGATCATCATCGTAGGATGACTGAAAGAGACGATAACCAGCAATATCCAACACGTTATTCATTGAAATTCGATGGATATTTTCCGATTCTATATCACCGTTAGACGCATGGACATGCGTCTCTACAATTGACACAAAATCTTTCGGAGCATCTGTACCATGATAATATTCAATCTCAAACTTCTGCAATGTGATAGAGAATGGTAATCTCATTACACTGCTATTATCTTTGACTGCGTAGTTGATTTCCTCTCCTTCACGTAGATGAACGACTCCTGTTTCTGAGAAATGGCTGAACAAAGCACCAATCAATATCACCACAAACGAAACGTGGATTAAGAGTGTGGCGATGCCCAACGTCTTCCTTTTTTTTAACAGAAGCAAACCTGCTAAAGCCACCACGATAACCCAACCAAGAATCATCAGTGGATTGGAATAGAGAGTAGCATCACCAGGTTCTCCAATAAAGGAGAATGCAGCCATAGCAATCGTGAGGATTGCCAACACCACAAATGGCAGATGACCTAATACCTTATTCTCCATCACGAAATTAGCGTCAACGATTTTCGTTTTCGTTTTCGTTTTCGTTGGCGATAGCCACTGCCTCCATCTCTATCAACCATGTAGGTCGACAAACTGGAGCCTGAACGATCACAAACTGCTTATCTGGCATTATCTTGCTCAACTCGTTGTATGCCACTTCGTAGTCAGCAATGTCTCTCAAGTAGACAGTTGCCTGGGCAATATCGTCCCAGTTGCAACCAGCCTCGATAAGCAAAGCGGCCACATTCTCAGTCATTCTGTTCACTTGGCCTTTGATGTCGCCGATGTGAAGCACATCACCTTTAGTGTCGATGCTCGCTGTACCGCTGATATAGATTTGTTTATAGCCAGAATGATGGACACAGACGCCGCGCTCAAAAGTGACGCCATATTCAATCGTCTTGTTCATATTCTCAGCGGCATAGAGAATCTGAATCTTATCCGTAGGGATATTCTTCACAGCGTAAGCATCGAGAATACTCAACACCTTATGATCCTCATACTTGCCCTCGATACCAGTGCTGGCAATATAGTGAGTGTCTGGAGTCAAACCGTTTTGAAGGAAATTCTCGCGTCGACCTACCACCACACCATTATAATTGCAATCGATATCACGAACAAAGAACCAAGTTCGGACGCAATTATCAGCGATATTCATACCGTTGTCGGCAAGCATCTTCTCATAACGCTCAAGCTGACGGTGCGTCTGGCTATAGCTATTTTCGTTTTCGTCAACCAATCGAGTAGTCCAATAGTACTCATCGATGCCATTGTCGACCAGGATTGTATTCGCGTCGACGGAAGAGATCTCAATATCACTCTCAAACATCGCAATAGCCTGCACCTTGCAGAGAGGCATCGGAGATTGACCGACAATCGAAAGAGCCAGATTTTTATCAGCGAAAGCCCTCTTCACGCAGTCAGCCTGAGTAGCGACGTCGCTAAGGTGGACACGCACGAAGAAAGCAGAGACATTCATCTCCTTCTCAATCTGCTCTATAGCACGACGTATATTAGAAATTTGCAGTGAAATATCGCCACATCTGTCCACCGTCGGCACAAATGTAGAATGGATAATAGAATGACCTGCATCAGAAGTTTTCGTTTTCGTCATCGTTATCGTTGACAAAACCGCAACAATCTTATTGCTGTCGTTGAATATTCTTCTTTCGTGTTTCATACTGCAAATTTACTTGATTTGTGCCGTATTTGACGCAAACAAGCCACAGAAAATACAACACTGTAAATTTTTCTGCAAAAATAGGATAATGATGGAAGGTAGGCAATACTCAAAAATGGGGATTGGTTTTAATTCATAATTCGGAATTCGGAATTCATAATTGGAGGTTATATAGCAGTTGTTCCAAAATGATAATTGTCCACAATATAGGGATATAAAACAAAAGAAGACGGAGAAAACTCCGTCTTCCAAATGATTTTAAACCTCTGTACCAAAAAACTTTTGATACAACTTGCTTCTCTTCATTTTACGTTCAGAGAAATACATCTCTATTGTATCATTTACCTCACGATATTTGATATATCCAACCTCCCTTAGAAACCTATATGCTTTCTCGTTATAGGATTTGCAATATGTCCTAACTTTGATTCCTTTCTCAGTAAGAGACCTAGCAATTAGAAATGCACTTCTAAAATGGAGTAATGTATAATATAAAGAATTATTCCATCCTCCTCCATGAAACGAGACAATGTTCTTGTCGTCATATTCGTGTAACAGATAAAAGAATGCAAAGGGCTGATTGTCTTCTTTTGTGATCAAAAGATAGCTTTCAATGAAATGAGGATTGTCTTTTAAGAATTGTACCCATTCCTCATTTGTATCTATATCGCCTACAATAAGATGCCAGTCGTTCCCCTGAAATTTCGATACGACTTCCGCATTTCCAAAATCTGTTGTTGATATAACGCTGTCCCCAAACATTGCGTCTATTTCAAACTTGATTTTAGAATCTTAAGATTCTTGATTTTTGTCTGACAATCGATAATGCTATTTTTGCAATAAGTTTTGTGAGGTTCTCCAGCACCTTGCATCTCTTTTTTTAGTCTTGCGATATCCAAATTCAAGTCTGCGATCTTCTTGTCGCATTCCGCTTTTGTTTTAGGTTGTGCTCCCATAGTAAAAAAAATTAAGTTAATAATTGTAATTTAGTCCTCTCTATTTTTTGCTCTCATATAAGCTTTGTATTGCTTATCGAGATCTCTAAAATATTTAAATCCTTCTTTAGCAGTATTTTCCAAAGACGCATAATGTTTATTAAATTCAGGATCTAATAATTTAGCCAATTGATGAATAGCGTCATTCCTTTTCTCCTTCCATGAATTAATTTCACTCAAGACTTTATTGAATGACTCTATATTCATTTTATTTAATCTTTGAATCAAGGTTCCTAATGGTTTTAAGGATTTGTCTCCATCTGGATCTAATTCATTAAGCAATGACTCTAACCTATCCTCTATCAAACTGCCAATCAAACCGACTGCCTCTAAAAAATAATGATGCTTCATGGCGTCATTATAGGCGGTAAATGCAGCCTCATAAAGATTATGTCTTTGAGGTCCAACTTGAGGATCTTTTTTAGAACTTACTCTAAATATTTTTGATTTTGCCATAAATCCCTTTCTTTATCAAATCCTCCGCAAGTATATATATATATATTAAAGCAAATTTTTCGTCAATTATTTTCAAACAAAAATTAATAAGAGATAGATATTATGTTGTAGAAAACAAAAAGGAATGGCAATTAAATACGAGTTGTCTAAACTCGCTTATTTTTTACGCTCGCCCTACGGGCTCGCTTTGGTGGGGGTAGTTAGGGCGTTCCGCCCTTAACAATCCTCATTTTTCACAACTACTATATACTCTCAAAAGGGATACTAAACTTGAAACCATTTAAACACACAAAAGGTCTCGCTTTGCAGCAAGACCTTATATTGTGTTTTTTCTTCGATAGATTCGAGAAATGAAAGATTAGAGCTTGTTAATGTAAACAGCCAACTTTGACTTAAGATTAGAAGCCTTATTCTTGTGAATAACGCGGATCTTAGCCAACTTATCTAGCATTGAGCTAACTTTTGGATAAAGCTCTGCTGCCTCTTTCTTGTCAGAAGTTGCACGTAGCTTACGCACTGCATTTCTTGTAGTCTTAGCGTAGTATCTGTTGTGCAATCTTTTCTTCTCTGTCTGTCTGATTCTCTTAATAGAAGACTTGTGATTTGCCATTTTTTTTAATAAATGAATTTATATTAGTAGCCCATAGGAGAGTCGAACTCCTCTTTCAAGAATGAAAATCTTGCGTCCTAGCCGATAGACGAATGGGCCTCCTTTATGTCACAAAATCAATAAACTACGTGTCTATTCCATTTTGCGACTGCAAAGATAGATATTATTTTCTAAAATCCAATACTTTTGCTTAAAATATTTATTTGCTCTGCTCTCTTGATTTCTCTCCAAGATAACCACCGTGGTGGCGCTTTGCGTATTCTTCGTTTGTGAATTTGATCTTCTTCATTGTGCCGACGACGATGATGTCTCCAATTACAGTCATCATTGTGGTTGAAGTGGTAGGTGTCAATCCAAGTATGCAGACTTCCTTTGGATTGCCTGTATATAGGCAGATGTTGGCCTCTTTTGCCAACTGACTCTCTTTGTTTCCAGTGATAACAATGAATTTCACATCTGGACGCAAACCTCTTGCCAACGCTGTAAGCTCGCAAATCTCTCTTGTCTTTCCTGAGTTGGAAATCAAAAGCATCACATCGTTTGGCTGCAACACTCCAAGGTCTCCGTGCTGTGCCTCGCTTGGGTGAAGAAAAACGGCAGGAGTGCCTGTTGAACTGAATGTTGTGGCGATATTCATGGCTATCTGTCCTGCCTTTCCCATTCCACTTGTCACAAGTTTGCCTTTCTTCGTGTGTACCTGCTCAATGATCAAGTCTATAGCATTCTCATAGTCATCAGTGACGGGAAGCGAAAGGATCGCGTTTGCCTCGTGCTCCAATATTTTTTTTATATCTTCTTTCATTGCTAAAAAATGTCAATAAAGATTGGTTGGCAGAATCGCCAAAATGTTCTGCAAAGATAATATTTTCCGTTGACAAATAATTGACTAACTCTTAACTTTTAACTCCTAATTATGCAAAAAGGCGACGGGATTGCTCGCGTCGCCTTTTGCTTATTCATTGGGTATCTTACTCGTTGATCAATGTGAAGTGTCCGACATATTTCTTTCGGATCTCCTCAATCCAGATCTCATACCAGTAGTCGGTAGTTGGCATCTTGTGACCAAGATACATACCATCCCACGACTCGCTACCCTTGATCTCTGTCAACTTCTTACCGAATCGGTCGTAGATTGTGACTCTTGCGTCTGGGTATGCCTCTGCGATTGTCTCTGATATGAATGCGTCGTTATCTCCGTCTCCATTAGGTGTCACTACTGTAGGAACCTCAATATCTGGCGATTTAGTGACAAACTCAAAGTCGCTCTGACATTCATTCTCGTCAATGATATATGCTGTATGCTTGCCATATTTCAAACCAGTGAATGCGTCCGATGCCTGGAATTCTCCATTGTCAACCTTGTACATCACATTGTTTGATTCGTTGCTCTGACTTGGAATGATCTCAACATCACGGTATCCCTTCTGGATTACATCTGCAATCTCAGGATAACCCACAACTATGATTACTGACTGACCTTCCTCTGCATCACAAATACCATTTGATACAGAAACTGTGTAAACATTCTCTCCGACTACATCGGTAGGGGCTTTGTAGATTGGTGATGTTGTCAATATATCTCCAGCCTCGTTTGTCCATGTGTACTTACGTGGACTTCCCTGAGTGACATTTGTCGACAAACTTATTGTTCCTGGTGACATACAGATCATCTCCTCCTCAGGTGTGACAGTAAACTTTATCTTTTCCTCCACGTCGACTGTGATTTCATCCTTGACCTCACATCCTCCAGTCACAGAGATTGTGAACTGATATGTAGTCAACTCTGTTGGCTTGGCTGTCGCAGTCTCTCCGTTTCCTTGCGGAGTAAGAGTTGTGTTCGATTCCCAAGTGACAGTAGCACCAAGAGGTGTAAGTCCAGTCATTCCAATTAGGATATCATTACCGTCACAAATAGTAGTGTCCTTCTTAGTCAACAATGTGTATTTTGGAGCCTCTGATACTTTCAAAGTGCCATATATGTTGCTCACCTCACAACCCTCATCATTCTTGATGACATAAGTATATTCTCCAGCATCGGATGTTGAGGCATCTGTAATTGTCAACTTGTAATTCGCTCCGACGTTTACTCCATCTCTTTTCCATTCAAGATCTGTTGGCTGCTGGCATGAGAAATCCAAAACCATCTCATACTTGTCGCTTTCACAAATAATCTTGTCCTGACCGACGGTGTTGTCCTTGATTGAAGCGTCTTCAACAATCACCTTCTGACTAGTCTCACATTGGTTAATGAATGTAACGACATAAGTGCCAGGCATAGAAAGACTAATTACTTTTGATGTCTCTCCATTTGACCAGTTGAAGATTCCATCGTCTGATTTCAAGTTTGCCGACAATGAGAAATTATCTGTACAAGAGTAGAATGTGACAGGTTCTCTACCATCTGCAGAGATTCCCTTCGTGTCGCCGTTAGCATCAGTAAAGATGATATCACCGTTTACTTCACCATCTCCAATCTTCACCTTGTGCTCTTTGCTTTTAGTACAGTATCCATCAGATACGGTAACCTTGAAAGTAGTTGGCTCATTTAACGGATCACTCACAAAATTACCAGTTTCTGGAGTTGTCGAGTTGTTTGTGCTAGTACCCCAATCGTATGTGATTGTAGCGTTATAAGTATCTCCTATTACCGCAACATCCAATTCAACTGAATTTCCAGGACAAGCTGATGCAGGACCTGTGATATCCAAATCCTCAATGTTATGAATCTCAACATAGATTTCAAATGCTGAGTTGCTGACACATTGTGATTTTGATTCGTTTGGTACCTCAAAGTATCCCATCACTTTGTAGCTTCCTGTTTCGTCAATAGCAGTCCAATCTTGCAAAGGTAAACCTTCATATTGGAACAATGGCTTAACATCACCTTCTACATCGTTAGCAACATCCCACATGTTTCCAAGATTTACAGTCTTTGAGCAGACTGTAGTGTCTTTACCTTTTAGCTTTGGACGTGCGTAGATGTACACGTTGAGTGGCATTTTAGAAGACTCTTTCGACTCATCGTTAACCTGGCTTACATAGTAAGTTATTGTGTCGACTGCATAAGTAGTCTTCTTTCCTGTAACTATGGTTGGTGCTCCAGATAGAGGCATCTTATCCTTATCGTACCATTTCAATGTATATGTAGTCTCTGTAGGAGTAGCATAGTCTGTTATGCTTGGTGCCGGTTCATCCTCACATATTCTGATTGGCTTGACTTCTGGCGTCTTCATCGCACTGATCCAAACCTCAACTTCAACTTTGTCACTTTCACATTCAGTTCCGTCTTTCAGTTTCTGGCTCACATAATATTTCTTCACTACATCATCATCTGCCAACGCATCTTTGTCTACCGATGGTGTAGGAACGGAAGATAATTCGGTTGTCTCATCCTCGTCATACCATACAAGATCGACGTCCTCGCCTTTAGCAACTGCCGTTGAATTCTGAGTAAGAAGATCCTTGAATGTACCATCAGATAAAGTGTCTCCCAAACTGTATGTTATAGCAGTCAAGACAGCAGGTTTGTCAACCTTATTAATAGTGACCTTAAGAGGTACAGTGTCGCCCGTGCAGACGTGATCCTCTTCAATTGTGTAAGTTGGCACAACCTTGTATGTCTTAGTTGTAGTCTCCAAAATTCTCTTTGTTGATGGCACTAAGTCGTTCTCTTCTAGTTTGACTTTTCCTTCGTACCACTCAAACTTCTTTGGATTATCAGCCAATACATACTCGTTTATTGAAGATGCATCTACAGTCGCAACCAATTTCTCTGCTTCAGCATCCGCACAATAAACCTTATCCTTAGTGACTGCTGTTCCGACGCCTACTGTAGTGATTGTGATTGTTGCGACGTCGCTCTCTGCAGCTCCGTTGACAGTCTTAACATAGAACTTATATGCATTAGGAGTCTCGCTTGAGAATGTCTTTAACTTCTCAACATCTTCAGTGCTAAGTGGTGCTCCTGTCTCATCACACCAAACTAATTCGCCTTCTGTTGGTTCTGTTGCCAATGAAGTGATATCAATTGTCTCTTTTAGACACAAAGTGGCATCATTAACATCTGG
>JAZUGF010000100.1:0-36761 GCA_045641065.1 Paludibacteraceae bacterium
TGGGTCTTCAAGATCCGACGCCGTGATCTCTGGCTTCGGCTGATTCTTGCTTGCCGTACCGAAACTGCTTGATGACAATGTCTTCACATCAGGCTCTGTCTCTGATGTCTCTCCTTTCACCAGTCCGATCATCAGATCATATTCTGTCGGTATGACATTTGCGGTGAATGGGGTTCTGTCCTGGGCCTTTAGGTCTCTCTTGGCCTTGCCGCTCGTCTCGAAATCTGTGCTCTTGTTATAAGTTATCTTGCCCTCGACTGTGTTTGCCATCGCCGAGTTCACTGTGACCTCATACTGATTCGCCTCGCTGCGGCATCCTGTTGTCTCGTCTACAAGCACATACCAGAATTTGTCCGATGTGGTCATACCCTTCAATGCTGGCTCCGAGATAGAGTTTGCTGGTACTGTATCTGAGTCTGAGTACCACTTGATTTCATAGCCTGCGATTGTCTTTGTTGTGTCATTCTCAACTCCAGCTAGTCCCTTACAGAACTCCGGATTGTCCAATGTCTTGTCTGGCTTTTCTCCAGCGATGACGTGGATACTATCCCACTTATAACAGTTCTCTCCGTCAGGGAACTCAATATCCTTAACCAATAGATAGTACCAACCATCTTCTTCCCAATTGACATTGAAATCCGACGTTGGATTTCCAGCTGCATATCCAATTCCTGGTTTACCATCAGCTGTCTTTGATCCTTTATGCCAAGAAGCGATATACTTACGAGGCTCATCATCTGGACCTTGTTCAATACCCATCACTGTAGGATCTGTTGGCTCAAATGCCTCAGTTGTAAGGTAGGCAGTTTTTCCCGGGCAAAGAGTAACCTCTTTCTCTCCCTTTGCATTTGTTGTGATCTCAGTCACAGGATCACGAGAAATGATAGAAGCCTCCTTCACTGGCTCACAAGCGGTACATTTCAAACCAGCCTTGATAGGAATTGTTGAGATAGATACCGCACGGCAAGGGTTGAATGCAGACTGCTTCTTCCATATATCGGTAGTTGTAAGATAATTCCTATCTCCGATAACTACACGGAAATAGACATTTTCCTCTGTACCTTCCTTAATATTGCTAAATGCAACATGAGAAGAAGGATTTGTAATTTTAATTGATCCCTCAGATAGATATTTTTCTCTTAATTCATTCTCCAGATCATGCCATACCATATCTTCATCAGCGACAACATCAGGATCCTGATTTGACCATTGGAAAAGATACGTGATATTATCATAGTACTCCAAAGTGGAACTTGACACAGCTGCCTTCAATTCAAGAGTCTCGTTGCTACAAAGTTCAAGCAGACTAGTTCCTCCTGTAAGCAATGCGTCTACATCCACATCCGGAGGCGTGCAGACTTGGAATAGAATATTATCTACAGCATAGTCGCGAGAGCTCTCTCCTGCAGGGATTATTGTTACGCCATCTGAATAGTATGGATAGTGGCTAAGTTTCATTTTTATTTGAATCTCTTCCGTATTTGCATCCACATCCTCAGGTTTGATTTCAAGTTCACCCTTCACACGATGCCATTTTTCTACAATACCTGGATTACCTTTCTCGAATACTACTTTATCGTAAAAGTAACTTTTATCTCCGTATTCCAAAGAGACTTCAATACCTCCGTTGATATTGTTGATTGCAGCAAGGTCAGCACTAAAGTTGATTTTGGAGCCTACACAGATATGGTTAATGTCGATATTAAAGAATTTATCCATCGGACATTCATCACAATACACACCATTATCAGTCTCATCTAGCAAATCAAATTGAAGCATACCTCCATTATCATTATTATCCGCATCTCTTATGACTCCACCATTATAGCCACCACGTTTAGAGATAAGATACACACCATGATCGTACAGCTGAGTTTTGATACCCGTTCCTCGCCAAGAATCTTTTGGAAGATTATCCCCTAGAAAAGGAATATCTAGCGTCGCACCACTATACTCAATATTATAGGCTCTAACATAAGGAACATTTTCCCCGACTGATTGGGCATCATGTATTTGATTCGAAGGGATAGTCTCAGTATGTATCACACCTGATCTATCAGTCCATTCATAAGTATCGTCCGAAACAAATGTGCCGAAATCATCAAAGAAGATGTTTTTCATCGCCATAGGATGTCCATTGTTTTCGCAACATGTTCCAGAAGTGATGTCAATAGGCTCCGCATCAAAAATTTCATCACAATTAGGTAACTTTACGCTACATGTCACAGTGTATTTTGTATTTGCAGCCTGAGGCTCGAATCTAAATACCTTATCAGTTGAACTTTGGCCAGTGACACTTTCTTTCCAAGTATATTTAGTGCCTTCTGGGAAAGATTGTTTTGTAAACACTCGTAGTTCTTGCATTGGACAAGGATTACCAGAATATACAATTTGAGGCTGAACACTTCCCGTCACCTTCAAATTGTCTATTCCTAATGGGACCTTAAAGCAATCCGTTGATCTATAGAATACAAATGAAACACTACCAGATGGAGAAGCAGTGGCTTTATGAGTGACAGTTTCTGTCGCTCCAAAGTCAACGATTTTCGTAGTTGGCGTAGCACTGGTAAGACGAAGAACGCCATAATTACTATTGTCAACTGTATACGACTGATCACTCGAAACCACAGACACAGACAATGGTTTTGAAGAGCTAATAGCACCTCCCGAGTAAGTGTAGTCATTAATAAAATCAGTTAATCGTTTACCCGCCGCACCTACACATACTTCTGTTGTAAGATAGTCAAAGTAAGACTCATCCATTAGGCTTGACACATCAAAAGTCAATGTTACATCTGAATTTGGTTCAAATCCGCTGATTGAGTATACTAGGAAAGGATAATTTTGAAGTGATCCCAAGTTGACGAACATTCCATTTGGGGAAGTATTCGCCTTAATAAAAGAGTTTAGCAGTTTTGGTTGTGCGGTAACAGCCGACGATCCATATTGTGTTCCAGAAGCATCAGGGCCAACATAGTATTGAACAAACATGTCATCTAGTTTTTCTTTGTCCCATACATTGCTACCTTGTGTGGATAGCGACGCTGGAAGTCCAATATGTTTGACATGTTCCAGACCAGTAGTCATATCTCCCTTGCAAACAGAGGATACATCTAAAGTGGGGTCATACCATCCTGTTGCGTCCAATGTCATAGTGGGACAACATAGATTGACATTTGCATCAAAATGCGTTTCTGTTATAACACAGTCAGCAGCAAATGCTGAATGCAGTAGTCCTAAACTGCTTATTAGAGTTAATAACTTTTTATTCATCTTAAATCCCTATTAATCATACTATTGATAAGTGTTATGTATTAGAATTCTGGTATGCGATGAGTATGTCGCACACCTAGACGCTCCAAATTTAATATATTTTTTTGGATTAGATGTAGGAAATCGGATTTTCTCATTCTTTACTCAAAGAAGAGATGGGTTAGGTTGTTCCGAATTTTACAATCTCAAATTACAGAATATTGGAACATAAGGAAATAAAAAAAGAGACGCAATTGCTTGCATCTCTCGTTTGTGTGGTCTCACTAGGATTCGAACCTAGGACCCTCTGCTTGTAAGGCAGATGCTCTGAACCAACTGAGCTATAAGACCAATTGAACTTTTGTTTTGAGAGGTTGTTCTGTTTTTCCTCTTTGGTGGTCTCACTAGGATTCGAACCTAGGACCCTCTGCTTGTAAGGCAGATGCTCTGAACCAACTGAGCTATAAGACCATTTTGAAGTGGTACCACCAGGAATCGAACCGGGGACACAAGGATTTTCAGTCCTTTGCTCTACCAACTGAGCTATGGCACCATTCAGCAACTCTCTTTTTTTGAATTGCGATGCAAAAGTATAGTTTATTCGCGTCTCCACCAAATAAAATGCAGAGAATTTTAAAACTTTTTTCTTATTTTATTGTTTGATAGAGAATTGCGCTATGCTTGGATAATGGTCGGAATACTCAGCATCTCCACTCTCATAATTCAAACATTCAAATCCATCAGTCTGATATAAGATATGATCTATGCAGAAATAGAACGGTGCCTCACGGAATGTATAATCGTAACCCCATCCCCTGATTTCATTCGCCACACTCATCTTTTCCCCTTTGACCTTATGATAAACGTATGATACTGGCACATCATTAAAGTCGCCACACACAATCACTCTGTGTTTTGTGATTGATATCACACTATCCAAATCATTCGCCATTTTTTCTCTAAGGACGTAATTATCTGAGACTTTCTTGCTAAGCGTATGCATTTTATCCTTCACCTTGTCCACTTTCTGTCCATGACGTATGCTATCAATCTCTTGCTTGTCTTCAAATGTTATATGGTTGCTAGTCAAATGTGCATTTATCACTCTTATCGTATCATTACCCATGACGACATCAGAAAAGATGGCTCTATTATTGCCCTTCCCCTTACTTGCAACCCCGCTCTTCACAATCTCGTTCTTCGAAAGTGTCACTACACGATTGTGGCTATCTACTGACATGTCTCCAACCGTAGTGTATGGGTAAATTTCCAATATTTTTCTAAACTCCTCACTTTCTCTTGCTCTGAAAATAATGTATTCCTGCATGCAGACAATGTCATAATCTCCCTCTTTAATCAGTTTGGCAATTCCTGTAGCAGCGTCATCCACATATTTAAATGCACCAACATTATATGTAAGAAGCTTGAAAGTCTTCGCATTCGCACCTACTTTAGGAGAAGAAAAATTGACAGGAAAAGTGTCAAACATTATAGGCACACATATCAATGTAGGCAGTAATAATAAAAGATGTCTCCACGCACCTAAAATTAATAGTGCTGCAATCCACAATATATATACGACAAGTGTCACAGGGAATCCCAATCCCAAATATGCAATTGGCATAAAATCAGACGGTGCAATAAAGCGACATGCCCACGCACCCAACATTGCAAAAAGAATTAGCAACGTCGGCACTAGAAGCACCACGCCTTTCAGTGTGGAAAAAACTTTTTTAGTTTTCTCCCATTTTCCGCAAGAATTCTCTTTCTGTTGCTGACAACGAGTCATATCCACTTATTTTTATCTTGTCTAATATATCATCAAGCAATTCTTTCTCCGTCTTGATTCGGAAATCTGGATTTTGATAAGCCACTTTAAATTTTGGCTGATTTTTTTTAGAAATAGCGTCAACAATTCTCCAAATCCATGCTGTGATATTTATCCTTTTGTTCTTTAATAACCATGCAAATGCCGCACCTGTGGCAATTCCGCCAAGATGGGCAAACTGTCCTGCCCAATTGACACTGAACATATTAAGCAAAGTGATCACGACATACACCACCGCTATCCATTTCAACTTCACTCTTCCAATCAATGTCAAATATATCTCATAATCGGGAGCGTAGACGGCAGGGGCGACAATCAATGCCATAACCGGAGCAGAACAGCCCGACAACATTCCGTAGCCTTTCATCGCTACGCAGGCAATGACGAAACATACTCCTCCTACCAAAGCCGCCATAATATATGTGCCAACTAAATCTCGTGTGGTAAAAAACTCCTTAAAGAGTTTGCCTGCCATCGCAAGCAGCAATACGTTGATTATAAAATGTATGAAATCACCATGCATGAACGCATATGTGATAATCTGCCAAGGATGAGTCAACACATACCATACAGATGATGACAGGAAAGTCCAGTTATAGAGCCAACTTACATCTACCTTTGCAAATGTACCGATGGCTGAGATCGCACACACCACAACAAATGCCATGCAGTTGATCGCAATCAACCATGTTAACGAATCCCCACGTCGGAGCATCAGTTTTATGTCATCAAAAATGCCTGCCACAACAAAATCCTATTAAATGAAGCCAATTACAAAAAGCCTCCATATCCGTTGCTGATCTCACCTTTCTTCTTCCAATACATAATCAAGATGACACCGAACAACATTCCTCCAAGGTGTGCGAAATGAGCTACTCCTGACGCCACTCCATGCACTCCCATCATCAACTCCAATATCGCATATCCGATCACCACATATTTGGCTTTTACAGGAACTGGAATGAACATGATATACATAGCCATATTAGGGAATATCATTCCGAATGCCAACAATATTCCAAACACTGCTCCTGAAGCTCCAACCGTGGTTGGTCTGCACAATATCGAATCAGAATACTCTTTCCACTGTTCCAATGAGTGCATCTCAATATGATCAACCATATACGACGATGATTGCAGAGTGCCTTCCGCCGCCATCGCAGAGATTTCACTTGTGATTTTATCGAGTTGCTGAAGCATCGGCCAAAAATCAATTGTCCATGTGATCTCCTGTACAATCGCTGCTCCCACTCCACAGAATGCGTAGTAGATCAAAAATTTCTTTGCTCCCAACACCTGCTCCAGCAATCGACCAAACATGAATAATGAGAACATATTGAATAAGACGTGTGTCCAATCCAACGAATGCAGGAACATGTATGTGAACAGTTGTGCCGGATGGAAAGCTGAACTTTTCCAGAAATGTAAAGACAGGTAGGAATACCAATCAAAACCTGGCTGCACTTTATGCGATACTGTCGCAGCAAGAGCAATCAAAAAGTTGATTATCAATAAATTTCTCGTAACCGCTACTGACGGATCGTTGAAAAAATTTCGTTCATTCATATAGGATGTCCTTAAATTTGCGCAAAAATAGTAAAATCAATTCATAATTCGTAATGCAGAATTCATAATTGTTGGGGATTATTCCAGGTTTTCAAATTATCTTTGCGGAAGAAATTTACAGGTGATTATATAGCAGTTGTCCAAAAATGAGGATTGTTAAGGGCGGAACGCCCTAACCCTACCTCCAACGCGAGCCCAAAGGGCGAGCGTCTAATAAAAAAGCGTGTTTGAACAACACGTATATAATTGCCAACAGAAAACGTGCCCAATAAATGAACAACTTCGTTGTTGGCACTGGAAAACAACCATCATGATGGTCTAAAAACAGTCTAACACTGAAAACAAACTTGTTTGTGAGTTTTTCAAGCATGAAATATTTTATAATACGCTTGTTTTCTGTTGAAATAAAACACGCATAATTTGATTCAAATAATAAAGAACGAAATTCAGTGAAGCCTCTAAATTTTATAATACTAATATTACTAACGGTTTGTCTGCCTACTTATTCGCAAATCAGTTTTGGCGGACTGCCAGCCTCATCTTTGCAGACAAGGTTGCGTGCGGCAGAGAGCATTCCTTGCATCACAATCAAACCCGACACTACACAGGAAGTCGAAGCTAATCAGTTTGCCTTCCCTAACGAGGTGAATATTAACATCTCCGAAAATGCATCTTCTTTGATCGCCGGAGAAAAAATCATCTACCGTCTACTTATTCATAGCAAAAACGCAAAATCCATAAATCTGATTTTCAATCCTATATCACTTCCTCAAAATGCAAAGATGTACCTTTCCCGTCCCGACGGTGGGGAAATTTACGGAGCATACACTAAAGAATCGTTTGTAGGGGATGTTTTCGCCACAACACCAGTGTCTGGCGACAGCGTCATGATTCAATGTGAGGTTCCGATAGCTAATTCTGACTCTTTCTCTGCCACAATATCATCCGTCAATGTCGGATTCAGCGAACTTCGTATGCTTCCGGCTACTGGTAAAGCCAAACTCTGCGAGACGGATATCGTCTGCGAGAATGACGGAATGGAAAATCAGAGTAGAGCTGCATGCCTCATCATTATCAACGGAATACGATACTGCAGCGGAACACTTGTCGCTACAAAAGACAATGATTATGAATCATTTGTGTTGACGTCGGCTCATTGCCTACGTAACAATAGAGATGTTTTCGACTCCACTTTAGCACGAACTTGTGTATTCTACTTTGGGTATAATTCTGCTCTCTGCGAAACAAAAATCGTTGGCAGTTATGAGAAATCCATCTCCGGTAGCCGAGTGGCGAGTTCACATCCAGGAAAAGACATGGCTTTGCTCAAGCTATCTCAACGTCCACCTGTCGACTATACGACATATGAAAGCGGATGGAATATTGAATTGGCTCCACACGGTCCAGTCACATGTATTCACCATCCAAGTGGAGATATTATGAAAATCAGTATCAGCGACCATGATCCATCACCCATATCTTTTGCTGTAGAAGGATTGGAAAAAGAGGCTCATTGGCTTGTAGATGAGTGGAGTGTAGGCATCACTGAAGAAGGATCATCTGGTGCTCCATTGTATGATGCTAACGGTTTAATTATCGGAGCATTATCTGGAGGATTATCTGAATGCAGCAGTAGAGGCGACGACAAATTCTGGCGTCTATACAAAGTATGGGAAGACAAACAATCAACCCCATCTGATATCATGTCTGTGCTTGATCCATCACGTTCGGGTATCATACAATTAGAAGGCAGAGAGAACCATAACCGCCCATGCTTTACCTTAAAAAACTATGATCAGTTTTCTGAAGTGGATGAGCCTTACATTGAAGGATACGGCTACGCATCCGGGACTAACAGTTTCGGGTTGGAAGAGTTTGCGGAAAAATTCACGTCGCCTTATGAATCAACAGAAATCCACGGAGTTTCATTCATTCCAATCATAGGCAAATACAGTGAAACTCATCCCGTCTATTTAAGGATCTATACTGGAGATAGTCTGCCGGAAAAGCTTGTCTATGAATCAGTAGTGAAAATCACAGCAAAAGAATACAAAAGCCCATCAGGCTTACTTACGAATTCGGACATCAAGAATTGGTCGTACAAAGAAAACTACATCCGATTGGATTCTGTGGTGACGGCAGAAGGCAAATTCTTCATCTCTTTCTATAACGAAACAGAAGACATAGACAATGGATTTGCAATGCTTACTGCCTCATCTGAGAAAGGCTCAGATCAAACCGCATTCTTCAAAAAGAACGGAACGTGGGAATCATGGGAAAGCCATCCTTTCAACAACAGTGTGGGAAGTCTGCTTGTAAGTGCCGTCGTGAGAAAGAAAAACAATTCCGGAGTCAAAAATTTAACTGACGACGGGATGATCACCGTCTACCCTAACCCGGCAAAAGAAACCATTAGTTTCAAGTGTTCGGATGAAATCAAAGACGTCAGGATATATAATTCCTTAGGCAGATTTGAAACTTGCCCTTACGACAGAAATGCAAACTATGTAGTTATAAAAGCGTTGTCAAACGGCATCTATTCAGCAGAAATCACTACAGATAAGGGCAAATATCACACAAAATTCATCAAAGAATAGCGTTGATATATTGATTTTTAGTATTTTTAGCACTTAATAACATCAATAACATAAATAATAGGGAATAGTATGAAAAGACTAACTACAATATTTGCCATTATTTTGGCAGCATTCACAGCAAACGCAGAAGTCGTATCAGAGTCATTCACAAGAGTGATGAACCCAGTGTACGCAAAAAACTACTCTACAAATCCTGTTCAGATAGACGCAGAGTTCTACAAACTTGGTTTGCCTAAGTTCTACCGTATACCACCTTTCATGAAGGAGGGATACTGCATCTTCCAGTGCAAACGTATTGACGGTAAGGAGAGCGAGTTGAGCACACTCAACGGAGAATACTACGGTGAGGTTTTCTTGATTGAAGAGTCGAGAAAAGCAGAGGTTGAAGGTCTTGCTGCAGGCACAAAACTAACATTCATAGGCAAAACAAAATCGTACGCCAATCCTTTGGCTTTCGGTAAAGAAGAGGTCTACTTCATTGTAGAGTCGATTGCCCCAATCAAATAAATGCCAATCATAATTAGATGGGATTCATACAGGAGATAGTTAAAAGCATCCTTGCTTTGATCTTGTTAGCCGGCGTAACTATTATGCTGGCCGAACCCGTATATGCTGCTGACGAGCCAAGCTTCAACGTGTTTGGCAACGCAATGCGAAACAACCCTGCTCCCAATGCAGATGGCAATGACAACTACTATATGTGCGACGAGATATCGTCAAGCGAAATACGTATTGTGGCGGACAACGTGGCTGCGCAAAACATCGGCAACGTCAACGTGGAGGTTTATAAAAATGCCTCAGATGTCGGCAATATTTCCAAAGCAGTGAGAGTTTACAATAATTGGTTTCTTGAAGATATTTCATACACTGTCAACAGATCAGATGTCAACCCTGACAACAAACCTGTCGTCACACAAACCTACTATTTCAAAATTTCTCCTGCCGACGGAAGTGCTGGCAGCTGGGTTTACGATATCACATACGAAGTACGCCATGTAGATGAAGCGGACATACCAGAGTTTGAGCCATATTGTAAAAGTGAGGCAACTCTAAAACTCAATAAATTTATCTCCAAATATACGAATTCAAACGATTACTCCTGGTATGAGACAGATGGAACTCCGATTACTGGAATTGGAGGTATGCTATCTATACTTAATTTGTCTGAAGGGCAACACAATAAAATAGTGAAAGCACGATCAGGCAAATGCAAAAGTTTGGGTACTATAGTCACATTTCCTGTAAAAGGAAACGGTGATGTACGTCTCAACACTTTTTCAACCACATACACTACAGAAGATATCTCAAATGGATCTTATTCAAGAAGTGTATACGATCAGGTATTGCATACTAACAATGGCAAAGAATTGGTAGACAATCCAAATGATTGCAAACATATATGGAAAGATGAAAACGGAAATATAATCAACGATTTTGAACACTATACACCAGAACTGACTACTCAATATGGATCCAAATTAACCCACTATACAGTAACAAAGGATTGTGGCTGTGGCAGTGTTTCTGATCCGGCAAGTTTTACCATAGTCCGCTTTTTGATGCCCAATCCGAAAGTTCAGGACCTTGAATTCTGTATAAACGATCCTCAAGCAGCCAATGGTTTTGACGCATCAATTGAGTTTATAGGAGACGTAACAGAAAAGCCAACTGACTATATCTTAGAATTCAGCGAAAATGCTGACATGAGCAACAAAAAAACTCTTTCTGCAGGAGAAACGCATTTCGATTACGCTTTCGACGTCTCTACTGCATCAGAAAAGACATTCTACATCCGTAAAGAGAAATTTTATGTAGCCGAGAACAATATCCGACAGCATCTTGATTATAGCGAAATTGTTCCTTTCAAAGTGATTGTAAGATCGCCAGAAGCTCCAATGTTGACAGATCAAAAAGTCTGTGCAAACGATGTTCAAAGCGTAGCATTATCAACTATCAGCAACGAATCTGGACTTATCTGGAAAGACGCGAATGACACCCCTATCTCAGGAAGTGTAGCCATTGAAAAACGTGGTGATATCATCGTCAGTGCTCAAAGAATAGAGACAATCAACGGAATGGAGTGTACAAGCAAAATAGCCACTGCCAAAATCCACGTCGACTCACTCGGTGTATCAATTGATGATGCAAATAGTGTCAGTGTCTTGTTGCCAGGTCAAACCGGCAAGGCTGAACTTGATATAAAAGGAAGTGGAAACCAAACTATTTCATGGAGCGATGCTTCTAATTCCATCGTAGGCAATTCCAACAGTGCTGACGTCAACGTCTTGATGGGAACATCCGACATCATATTAAATGCCACCGTAACAGACGGAGAGTGCTCACAATCAAAGAATTGGACAATTCAAGCAGATTTGTTCCAATGTCCACGACCTTCCGCCGACGACATCAACTTTTGTTTAAACGATCCTCGTGCGGCAGATGGTTTTGATGCCAACATCGGTCTTGAAAACAATTCCGACAACAAGTCGAACTATAAACTAAGCGTCAGCAAAAATCCGGATATGAGCGACGCAACGTCTCTCTCTGCCGGAGAAACACATTTCAACTACACTTTTGATGCCTCTAACATAGGAGATCAGAAGATTTATATCCAGCAGACAGAAATTTCACGCAATCTGTCGAGTGCGATTGTATCAGTAAATATTAACGTCAGCCAGCCAACCGAACCGTCGGCTTACAGTGCAGCTATCTGCCTCAATGACGAAACTGAAATCAAGTTGTCGGAATTAAGTTCAGCATCCAACTTGCAATGGTTGGACGAAAACAAAAATGAAATCTTCACAACCGCAAAATTCAAGAAGAGAGGCACTCACCCACTCTACGTCAAGCGTTATGAATTGGTAAACGGAGAGAAATGCTGGAGTGAACTCACTGCAGTAAGCGTCACCACAGATTCCATCGGCATAACAGTTGATGGCGACCACCATCTTTGTCCAGGCAGCGAAGGAGAAGTGACAATTACAAGTGTAATCCCTAGCTTCGTGCAGATACAATGGGAAAGTGATCAGCCATTCACAATCAACAACACATCTTCGCCAACTGTCAACGTGAAGATGGGAGACTCTGATTTGAATCTAAAATACACAGTGACATCCGGAGTTTGCTCAACAACAGGAGCTTGGGGAATTACCGTCGGCTCAGGAAAAGTGTCTGGAAAGATTCAATTCACAGAAGGAGATAAAGTACGAAATAGCAATAATTTAAGCAATGTTGAATTCAGCAGTTGCGGAGGCAAGGTGACTGTTGAAGCCACAATCGAGCATACATCACCCGGCTTCTCAGTCAAGAAAGGCAATGCAGATTTAGGAACATTCACGTTTGATGGAGACCCAGATAAAAATATTGCTAAATTTGAAATTGAAGGAGCAGGAACATACACCGTCTCTTATGAAAATGATTGCGAGACATCATTCACTTTCAATGTGACTGAAATGAAAATCAAACCAACTATAACAACTACCAAGTGGAGCAGTTGTTATGGCGGATACATTGCAGCAGAGATTCATGATGTGGATGGATGCAAAGTTGTATGGAAGAAAGATGGAACGGTAATAGCAAAAGAGACAAACATGATGAGAGTCAGCAACGTCTCAGCAAACGACATCACCGATTATACTTATGAACTTGTTTGCGACGGATGCCCTGCCGACGGAATTGTTTCAGCAATCAAACCAGACATCTATTCTCCGTTGACTGTGACCGTATCTCAGTCGGCAGACACTATCTGCCAGAAAGATGAGGTAGAGGTAGAGATAACAATATCTCCAAACAGCGACAAGGTCAAATTCAATTGGTCAAAAGAAAACGATATGACCATCTCCAACGACGGAGCTTCAGTCACATTGGCACCATACCATTCAAAAAGCTACAATGTTGTGATTAGCAATGGTGATTGTGAGCAACAGATGAAGACAGTCGACGTGAATGTGCATACACAGATGAACGG
Source organism: Paludibacteraceae bacterium (assembly GCA_045641065.1). Lineage (GTDB taxonomy): Bacteria > Bacteroidota > Bacteroidia > Bacteroidales > Paludibacteraceae > UBA1723. The sequence continues at coordinate 13,211 of JAZUGF010000100.1, forward strand.
AAATATCGAAGCCGGAAGCATCATGTGTGAGGGAGACAGCACTGAGATTGACGCCAGCAGTTTGGAAGCAGAGAGATACGAATGGAACCACACCGACTCAGAATCTCCAATCATCACCGTCGTGCCAGAAGGAGTGGAAAACAAATATACAGTGACAGCATACCGAGGCAAATGTGTGCTTGAGAAAGAGTTCACATTGATGGTAGGAGCCACACCTAAATTGGCATCTGTTGATTCCATCGGACTTGATGACGTGGAAATCAAAATGGAAACAGAAGGAGAATATAAATACATTGTCGACGGCAAAGAAAACGCTACGGATATTTCCTACAATGTAAAGAATCATGTGGGATTCGGCAAACACACGTTGACTATTATAGACATTGCAGGATGCAAGACAGACACCTCATTTGTTGTCACAACTCCAGCATTTGAAATACAAGACTTTATCAAACCTGGAGCAGACGGTAAAGACGCCACATTCAGAATCCCAGATGCGGTAGTCGTATATAGCAATACAACAATGAACATCTACGACCGTTGGGGCAAGAAACTAGCAACATTGACATCAGCAGACGAGGAAGGTTGGGATGGAACATATAATGGTAAACCTATGCCATCGGCAGACTATTGGTACGAGTTGAGTGTCGACGTCATCGACAAAACCTACTTCGGCCATTTCACACTGATCAGAGAATAGGTTCAGGGTTTCAAGTTTCAGGTTAAATGGGTATTTACAATTTGTCTGACAGAGAATTCATAGAAGAATATGAAAAAAAGCCTAGTCTTAGACTACATATAGACATGGTTTCGGATATATTTTACCTTTTTGATTTAATTTTTAATTTAGGTTGCATAATTGCATCTACAGTACTATTAATAGTGTTTCCTCTATATTGTGTCTATTGGTATTTTGAGGACTTCCACTCATCTCAAATTATTTTTTCTATATCTCTCTTTTTTTCGGTTTTCATATTTCTTTTAGGAGGAATAGCTATTCATATTATAACTATGCCTTTGTTTTGGGAAAAGATAAGAGGTATAATTAGATGTTTTTCAATATCACCTTTTCTTTATGAAAGAAAGGCATTTCTGAAAAGATGTGGGATGAATGAAATCACAGCTTATAAGCACTACAAATTCATAAATAATAAAGTCATATACATGCCCTGGATTCAACAGGTTTGTAAGATGAATCCGTCTGCCCAATATAATCAAACCATATTAATAAAAGATTGGTATGAAATGGACGATTCTGTCGTGAAAGAATACGTCTTTGATAATGAATATTCAAATCGTGATATTGAGTTTTACACCACACGTTTATTATCTAAAGATTTACCTATAAGGAAAACATTCGTGGACAGACTCTTCAAATTGGCTATAGTGCAAGATGGCATCCACAACGACGAGTGGAAACTCTTGATGCAGATACTCGAAGATTTTAAATTCAACAAGAACTATATCAATCTTTTCATAAGACGCTACGGTCCCCTACGCACTGAGTTTGAGGATGAGCGTAAAGATAGCACGTCGACGGGAGAGCGTACCGTCGCATTCCTTAATCCATATTATGCCATCTTAGGTTTGGATAATTCCGCTACTGAAGAGGAGATCAAGAAAGCCTATCATGCTCTTGCGTTGGAGCACCATCCTGATTTGCCGAAGAATGCCGGTCGAATTCAGGAATGTGAGGAGATGATGGCGAAGATCAACGAGGCGTATGAGAAAATTAGAGGTTAGAGCTTAGAGTTTAGAGATGAGAGCTTAGAGATGAGCGACAGTGCATGCCCCGTCTTTTGAAAATATTGTTATAAATATTTCATCAAATTTCATAACTTTGCAAAAAATAGGAACAACGTTATGGAGATGTCAAAGATTGCATATATGGTAGCACTAATTAGAGATTTCGCTGTGTTTCACAACATAACGGAGCAAGTGGCTTATCGTTATCTAAATCGCTATGGAGGGGACAAATACATGGAGGAATGCTATGACGTTCTGCATACTTTTTCCTTTTCTGATAGTGTCAATTACCTTACTTCTTATTGCAGAAGACAAGGAGGTGTCCTATGATATTGTATCACGGATCTAATCTGACTATTTCCAAAATCGATTTAGCCAAAGGAAATCCAAACAAAGATTTCGGCAAAGGTTTCTATCTAACCGAAAATAAAATTCACGCACAACAGATTGCCAAAACCAGAGCTCTTGCTTTTGGTGGCAATCCAACCGTCAATCAATACGAATTTGATGAATCTCTATTGACAAATGGAGAATTGAGATTCAAAAAGTTTCTTGGCTACACAGAAGAATGGGCAAAATTTGTTTGCGAAAACAGAGACAACCCTAATCCTGGAGTTTCCATTCATGATTTTGACATTGTATATGGTCCAATCGCAAATGACAACGTTGGACTCCAAATAAGAAAATTTCAAAACGGAGATATTGACATAAAAACTTTCCTTGAAAGACTAAAATACATGAAAGGTATCACTTATCAATATTTCTTTGGAACTGAATTAGCCATTTCAAATTTGCATAAACTATGAAAGTTACTTTATCAGAATTCGAATATATGAAAGAAGGCATCGTGACAGATATCATAAGTTTCTTGATTAATGAAAAAAATCTTTCTTTGCATGATGCGATGGATTGTGTTTATGGCTCTAACACATTCTCATTACTTAGTAACCCTGAAACCAATTTGTTTGTTCAAAGTAGCCGATACGTTTACAATGAGCTTCTTAACGAGATAAAACTCACAAGATTTTAAATCTTACAATAATTTTGCGTTCCTCTTCAAAATTTCCTTAGAAATTTTCAAATGAGGATTCTCATCAAATAGATTATTATTAATATTTCGCCAAATTTCATAACTTTGCAAAAATTATACACAACATTAATATGAAGGTCGGAATCATTCAAGAGAGCCATACGGCAAACGTAGATGCTAATATCGCAAAACTAACTTCCAAGATTGAGGAGTTGGCAAAGAAGGGTGCACAACTTATCGTGTTGTCGGAACTTCATAACTCTCTATATTTCTGTCAGGTGGAAGACGTGGATAATTTTGATTTGGCTGAGTCTATCCCTGGCAAATCTACCGACTATTTCTCCGCTGTGGCAAAACGTCTTGGCGTGGTGATCGTTATCTCTCTATTTGAGAAACGTGCCACAGGACTTTACCATAACACTGCTGTTGTGCTTGAGAAAGATGGAACAATAGCTGGCAAGTATCGCAAGATGCACATCCCAGATGATCCAGCATATTACGAGAAATTCTATTTCACTCCTGGCGACTTGGGATTCCACCCAATCCAGACTTCACTTGGTAAACTTGGCCTAATGGTTTGCTGGGACCAGTGGTATCCAGAAGGAGCAAGACTAATGGCTCTTGCCGGAGCAGACATGCTTATCTACCCTACTGCAATCGGTTGGGAAAGCACTGACACAGACGACGAAAAGGCTCGTCAGCGTGGAGCATGGATGACAGTGCAGCGCGGACACGCAGTTGCTAACGGACTTCCTGTAGTGACAGTCAATCGCGTCGGCTACGAGGCTGATCCATCAGGTGTGACTGGCGGAATACAGTTTTGGGGCAGCAGCTTCGTCGCCGGTCCACAAGGTGAACTTCTTTACGAAGGACCAACAGATAAAGAGGAGAGCATCATCATCGACGTCGACATGGAGAGAAGCGAGAACGTGCGTCGCATCTGGCCTTTTTTGAGAGACAGAAGAATTGAAGAATTCGGTGATCTTTGCCGCAGATTTAGAGATTAATGTGCGACATCACAATGTGTCGTCGAAACACGGAGATAAAAACAAATCAATTATGTACAGACTTCTACTATTATTCATAACATCACTACTTATCTCATTCTCTGGATTTGCACAGCAGACCCAGTCTGATTCTCTACAAGAGGTACGCAAGGCTCAAATAGAGAAAGCACGTGCAGCAGCAAGAGCAAAAGCAGAGGCAAGAGCCGCTGAGAGAGCAAAGATGGAATCTGAGAAACAAAAGACAGATAAGTCAACTGCAACTCCAGAAAAATCAGACAAGAAAAAGGCAGAAGCAGATTCAAAAAAGGTAGAGGCAAAGGCAGATAATGCCAATGAAAAAGAATCAAAACGTGAAAGAAAAGCACGTGAGAAGAAAGCAGATGATGCCAAAGGTTCGAAAGCTACTGCAACCAAGGAAGAACCTAAGAAAGAAGAGAAGCCAAAGAAACCATCTATAAAAGAGCGTAATATGGCCGACACTACTGTCGCAAAAAGCAAATATGGTGATGGCACATTCGGTTTGCGAGGCAGCGTAGGAGCATCTATTGCATGGAGCGACTATAGTGACAGAAATAATAAAATCGGATTTAACAGTTGGGGATTCGTGTTGAATGGTGGCATCGGCTACCGTATCAACCACGTCGCATATGCAGGTATAGCATTTGACATTGAAGCCATTGAGTTGCTCGCATTCTCACCAATGCTCGATATTATCGTGACAGCACCGACTCCGGTAGCACCATTCGTTGAAATGACTGCTGGTCCATATTTCTCTTACGATGAGTATCGCAAGTGGGTGTTCCAGCCACGCTTCGGACTATCATACAGAGGCAAACAGAACAAAATCATGCGTTTCGGATTCGGATTGAGAATGTACGATGATGCATTTGACGCAGAAACATTCAAACCACAATACGCGGCAAGCTACACAGTGGAATTCTAAGAGACATTAATTCAATGGCACTGCAACTCTTCATCATCTTTGCCATGTTGGCATTCGGGGAATTGGTGGTATGGCTGACGGGAGTTCCTGTTCCGTCGTCGATCATTGGAATGCTAACACTTACATTTTTGCTCAAGATTGGAGTGATCAAACTCCAGTGGGTGAAATCGGCAAGCAACGTGCTTACCGGCAATCTGACTTTCTTTTTCATTGCACCCGGAGTGTCGTTGATTCTATACTACGAACTGATTAAAAACCAGTGGATTCCAATCACTGTGTCGATCATAGTCAGCACCATATTGGTGATGGTCGTAACCGTCTGGACTTATAAACTTGTCAGAAAAAGCAATGGAAATTCTAGAAAATAAATACGTGCTAATCGCCTTGACGTTTGGTGTCTACGCCGTGTCGAAGTACCTTCAGAAGCGTACCAACATTCTATTGCTCAACCCCATTCTGGTAAGTATTGCCGTCATCATTCTTTTCTTGAAAATCACAGGAATAGATTACAGCAAATATAAAGAGGCCTCAACAGCCATTGAAATCTGGCTTTCACCATGTGTTGTGGCGATGGGAGTGCCACTCTACCTACAGTTGGATAACATCAAGAAGCAGATTGTGCCTATCCTTGTATCACAGGTGGTGGGATGTTTAGTTGGGCTTTTCAGCGTCGTCTACATAGCCAAATGGCTTGGAGCGACAGACGAGGTTGTGCTTTCGCTTGCGCCCAAATCGGTCACGACACCAATAGCGATGCAAGTGTCGGAGATGATGGGAGGAATCCCCGCTCTCACAGTGTCAGCCGTGGTGATCACAGGTATCTTTGGCGGAGTGTTCGGATTGAGCATCTTCGGACTTTCAAGAGCCAAGACACCAATCGGAGAAAGCCTTAGTATGGGTACAGCCTCACATGCCGTCGGCACATCAAGAGTGATGGAGATCAGCACACGTTACGGAGCCTACGCTGGATTAGGACTATCCCTTAACGGAATCTTGACTGCCATCATCGCACCAACGATTTTGAGTTGGATAATGTAAAGCATAAAACTTATAAAAAGGAGAAGTAAAGTATGAACTTAACAGATTTGAATTATGCAGTAAAGCAAATAAAACAGTACATTCTAAAAAGTAGATATGTTGCCGCTCGTTTAGCTAATAAAGAAATGCTGAATCTCTATTATACGATTGGCAAATATATCTCAGAAAATACCAGAGGAAAAGACAAATGGGGTACAGGAGCGTTAGATGATATAAGTAACCGTTTATCAGTTGAATTGCCAGGATTAAAAGGCTTTTCTGCTGGTAATATGAGAAAGATGCGCATATTTTATGAAGAATGGAATGAAGTATTTGATGTATCGTCCTTGAATACTTACTTCGCAAGTCTTGCAGACACTGCTGATTTACAACAAAATACAAATCGTGCGTTAATAACGCACGATTTAATGGAATCTTTTTCATCCGTTGGATTTACACACCACTATGAAATTATCAAAATGACAACGACATTAAGCGAGCGCATTTATTATATAACCAAGTGTGCTTCAAATTTTTGGTCTGTTGACATACTCCGCAATCATCTAAAAAACAATGACTATCATCGAATAGGCCAAATGCCTAACAACTTTTCAAATAGCATACCGACACCAGAACAAGCATCACGAGCCGTGATGTCTTTTAATTGACATTGTTGATGAATAACTATAAAAATAACATAGAAACTATATTGGCTCATTTTGCAGAAAATCAAGAAAAACCTTCATAAAAAGAGAAAAAAGTAGTAGTTTTGTGGGAAACGAAGACTTTTCTCAAGAGAATAGAATAAAATGAGTATAAGCGGTAAAATATCCATTGCCTTCTGGGCAATCTTTTTGATAGTTATAGGTGCTGTCATCGCCATGTTTGTAGGAATCAAGAATGGTTCATTCGGCCACCTTCCCCCAGTAGAAGAACTTCAGAGTCCTAAAAATAAATTTGCTACTGAGATTTTCTCTTGCGACGGTGCTGTGCTCGGACGTTATTTCCAGTCGAGTGAAAACCGCGTCTACACTGCTTATGAGGATATCTCACCAAACCTTATCAACGCGTTGATCGCAACTGAGGATATCCGTTTCAAAGAGCATTCAGGTATCGACTTCAGATCTCTATTCCGTGCTATCTTCAAATCAGTGATCCTTCAGCAGAAAAACTCAGGAGGTGGATCAACAATCACTCAGCAGCTTGCCAAGTTGCTTTACACAGAGGTGGCTCAGGATAAACTTGAGCGTGCTATGCAGAAGCCTACAGAGTGGGTAATCGCTGCAAAACTTGAAAAATACTACACTAAGCAGGAAATCATGACTATGTACCTTAACAAGTTTGACTTCCTTAACAACGCAGTGGGTATCCGTTCTGCAGCACAGGTTTACTTCTCTACTACTCCAGATAAACTAAAACAGGAGGAAGCCGCATTGCTTGTAGGTATGCTTAAGAACCCAGCTCTTTACAACCCTCACCGCGAGAAGCGTGTGCAGATGTGCCAAGACAGACGTAACGTCGTTTTCGGCCAGATGGAGAAAGCAGGTTTCCTTTCTGCAGCAGAGAGAGACTCTTTGTCGAAACTTCCTATCACATTGCATTTCAACAAGGTAGACCATAAAGAAGGTCTTGCGCCATATTTCCGTGAGCATCTAAGAAAAGTGATGACTGCAGAGAAGCCAGACAAAGCTAAATATCCAAAGTGGGCTCGTCAGAAATACTACGAGGACTCGTTGGCTTGGGCTACAGATCCTCTTTACGGATGGTGCAACAAGAACAAGAAGCCAGACGGAACTCCTTACAATCTTTACACTGATGGTTTGAAGATCCACACTACTATCGATTCTCGTATGCAGAAATATGCAGAGGACGCTATCAGAGAGACTTTAGGTGGACATATCCAGCAGTTGTTCTTCAAAGAGAAGAAAGGACGCAAGACTGCTCCATATTCAACAAAGACAACTCAAGCTCAGAGAGACTCAATGCTTCAGAAGGCAATGCGTCTTACTGACAGATACCAGCGTATGAAGGCTGCTGGAGCATCAGCGGCTGAAATCAAAAAGGCATTCAACACTCCTGTCCAGATGCAGGTGTTCGACTGGGAGAAAGGTTCTAAAGACACAGTGCTTTCTCCTATGGACTCTCTAATCTACAACAAGAGCCACCTTCGCAGTGGTATGATGAGTATCGATCCTAAAAACGGACATGTCAAGGCTTACGTCGGTGGTCCGGACTTCCGCTACTTCCAGTATGATATGTGTACAGTAGGTCGACGTCAGGTAGGTTCAACTATCAAGCCATTCCTTTACGCATACGCTATGGAGAACGGTATGAATCCATGTGATGAGGTAGCAAACACTCAGCCTTCGATTAGGGTTCAGACTGGTCTTAGAGAAGAAGACTACACAATCTGGCAGCCAAAGAACGTTCCTTACGGTGAGTCAGGTAAGAAGGAAATCGGACAGATGATCACTTTGAAACGTGGATTGCAGACATCTAACAACTGGACATCAGCTCGTATCATGATGCAGTACCACCCAGAGGGATTCGTCAAACTTCTTCACTCGTTCGGTATCAAAAACCAGGAGATTGAGCCAGTTTACTCTCTATGTCTTGGTGTTTGCGACTTGACTATCTCCGAGATGTGTGGAGCCTACACAGCATTTGCAAATCACGGAATTCAGATTGAGCCGGTATACGTTGAAAGCATCTTTGATAATAACGGAAACGTGTTGGCTACATTCAGTCCACGCATGAAGGAAATCTTCAGCGACGAGACATCAGAGAAGATGATCTCATTGATGAGAGGTGTGATCGACGGTGGTACAGGATTGAGAATCCGTTCATCTGCAGCATCATTCAACTTCACAATTCCTTGGGAAGAGGGTCATCCAAAACATGCTTATAGAATCGGTTGGGAGACTGAGATGGCCGGTAAGACTGGTACTACACAGAACAACTCCGACGGATGGTTTATGGCATTCATTCCAGAACTAATCACAGGTGTATGGGTAGGTGGTGAAGACCGTGATATCCACTTCGACAACTTGCGTAATGGACAGGGTTCATCTACAGCACTTCCTATCTGGGGTGTATACATGAACAAGGTATTCGATGACAAGACTCTTAACTACGATAGAAAAACTAAGTTCAACGTGAAGGAGGCTTACAACTGTAAGAACCAAAACACAGGCGAACAGCAGGTTGAGGAGAACGCAGTTGAAGGAATCTTTGAATAGTGAATAATTAATAGTTAATGACTAATAATGTAGAGACGGGGCATAGCTCCGTCTTTACTGTTTTAAACACGTCCACCAATGTGTTCTATGTTGAAGGGCATTATGAATATAGCGTACTACATGTTAGTTGACATAAACAATGAAAAAAAGGCTCATAAGAGTTGATTTTGTAAATTGTCTTACATAGTTTTGAAACAAAGAAAAGAAATAAAAGATCGTTTTTTTATCACAAAATTTAGAAAGTAGTTTATTCAATCCAAGCCGTTACATAGTGATATGTGACGGCTTTCTATATTTTATTTGGAACGAATAAAACCAAAACAATTTTTGCCCCACGTCTGCCACTTTCTCCATTTTTTCATTATATTTACAAAATCATAAACCATAAAATATTGAAACTATGAAAAACGAAGAACAGCATATCAAATTCATGCAGATGGCAATTGACCTATCTGCTAAGAGTGTAGAGGAAGGTGGTGGCCCATTCGGAGCCGTAATCGTTAACAAAGAAGGTGAGATTATTGCTGCAGCACACAACTGTGTGACTCTTAATAATGACCCTACAGCACATGCTGAGGTAATGGCTATTAGAGAGGCATGCCAGAAGCTACAGACTTTCGATCTTAGCGGCTGCACACTATACGCATCTTGTGAGCCATGTCCAATGTGTTTGTCATCAATGTACTGGGCTCACATTGAGAAGTACTACTACGCAGGCACACAGCACGACGCAGCAGAGATCGGTTTTGATGATAAATTCATCTACGACGAGATTGCTCTTAAACCTAAGGATAGATTCATGAGCAGAAAGCAGATTCTGCGTGATGCAACACTGAAGGTGTTCAACACGTGGAAGAACAAAGCAGACAAGATTGAATATTAAATAACGACACACGCTCCCGACACCTGCTGCGCAGGAATCGGTAGCCGATTCCATTTATTCGGTCGAAGACTGAATAAATGGTGTCGGTTTCATTGATTTTATTTCCAAAGAGCCTCGTAAGCCTCTTTATCTTTCTGCCATTTCTCACAATCCTTTGCCCATGCATTAGCATCAGCAAATTTCTTGTCCTTACCCTTTTCCTTTGGATCTGGCACTACAGCCTTAAACTGTGCTGCAGCTTTTCCAAATTCCTTCTTGAAGACATAGTAAAGACCAAGATCGTATCGGATTGCATTCTCAACTTCTTTAGTGATGTATTCAAAGTTAGATGAACCCGCACTATCAGCAGCGGTTTTTAGAATAGCCTCAACTCCATCTGTTTCCATTGCGAAAGCATCCTTATTCCACTCGTCTTCCTTAAGATAGTTCAATCCACTCTTGATTCGATTCACAGCGTCATTAATCTCAACATAATCAGCGGCATGTTTCTTTGATCTTGCGAAATAGCAAGTGATATCTTTCTCCTTAAACAAGTATGCGGCTCCCAATAGCCCGGCAATCTTCTTATTGCTATATTCGCTCACTACAGCCTCATACGACATCACAGAAGCATCCTCTTGAACCTTTGCCACAGCGGCACCCTCTGTAGGCATCCAACCTGAATTGAAATTCTTTCCCAATTTCACATCTTCTGTATAAGCAATGCTCTTGTCTGGAAGTGTGATTGCGACGTGAAAAGAAAACTGAAGATGCATATAAGCACAGTAATACTTAGACGAACTGTTCATCGACGTAGGAATCTGACCAGGTTTCATATTTGAAGAACCAGGAGGATCAGTACGTGTAGGGACTGCATATGCACCAACCTTTATCTTCTGCTTACGTTGCATTGGATTAAACTTATCCACCGCCATAGGCGATTCTGCTTCAAATTTAGAATATCTGATTAGGAAATCCGTCTCCATTGGATTATCCGTACGGATGAACGACTCATTCTGCAATTGTGCCACAGTAGCTGTAAACGTACCATCTTCAGCCAACGTGCCATTCTCCACAAGTGCATAAATCTTTTTGCCAAGCGGCATTTTTAATTTTGGATAACCGGACATGCTATATTTTCCGACCACCTCAGGTTCAGCTTCTTGTGCCGATATCGCCATCGACACAACAGAGAAAATAAGGACTAAAATTTTCTTAATCATATCGCAAATTACTATATGACCGCAAAGGTAATAAAAAATAGTGGAGACGCAATATCTGCATCTCCACTATATTAATATATTTCAAACATTTATCAATTTGACGTTGCAAACTTACAACCGTACTGAAGGTTTGCCTTCATATACTGTTCGAATGCTGAATCATGTTTACCGATGCTCTTGAATCCTTCTGGTGTATCTTCCCAAATCTCCGAATAATCCGACTCTGGAGTATACATGTAAAGTTTATCCTTTGTCTTCAAAGCATACTTTTCTCCACAACCAAAGAACACTGTGTCTCTCTGAGAACGTGCAAGGTCAATACCATAACCATTGAAATTCTCGTAGTTGATACCTGTCAAAGCAAGCATTGTAGGAATCACATCATACTGCACTCCCAATGTCTCATCTACACGTGGAGCTACCTCAGGATGATTGATGATTAATGGAATGTGGTTGCTTGCCAATAAATTTGAGACATAGTTTCTACCGTGGTCTGCAACAAACACAAACAATGCATTCTTACCCCACTCTGTATTTCTTACTTTGTTGTAGAAAATGTTTAGTTGAGCATCTGCATACGACACTGCAGCCTCCTCATCAGTGAATCCATTCTTATAATACTCCTGTGGAATACAGTAAGGAGGATGGTTAGAACATCCGTATACCACACTCATTGTCTTCTTCGCTCCAGAAGCAATCAACGAATCTGTTTTGTTGAAAGCGAAATTGAACAAATACTCGTCAGGAGCTCCCCAACTGTTTGTTCTATATTTCTCTCCATCAGGGAAATCATCCAAACAATATCTGTACTCAAATGGATTTGCCGAGAAGAATCCATAAACATTATCGAATTTAGGACCGTGAGGGATGAACATCTGTGTAGTGTAACCCTCGTGACGATATGCAGTTGAGATCACAGTACGCTTTCTTGGCATCTTCTCCATAGAATGGAAATGTGAGAATGTTGGAGCCGAACTGAATGTACCACACATACCTTTCTGAGTGATCACACCAGCACTGTAGAAATTACAGTACGACAATGACTTTGTGTAAAGTGAATCAAGGAATGGTGTGATGACTTTTGGATAACCAAACGTCTTCATACATTTTGCACTCATTCCCTCCATAAGAACAAGGAAGATATGATTGTTTTCCTTGATTGAATTTGCATCCACCTCATGAGGATAGTTCTGATATCTTGTGGCAATGGCTTTCGCTTTGGCATTCTTCATAAACTTAAACACGTCATTTCCTTTTGATGCCTGAGCTCCCGATTTCTCAACATAGAAGAAATCATTCATCGCTGACAAGTTGAGCAACAACTGATCACTATACTCTGCATTTGAAGTGTTCAATGCGACACCTATAACCTTCTGATATTTCTTGATATGTTTCTCTTTTGCTTTACTGCGGCCTCTGATTCCAACTGCCATAACCAATGCGACAAGAACAAATATTAGAATGCTAAAGATGCGATTCATCTCGCTATCTTTCACAAGTTTCTTGAACATCAGCGTCAACAGATAGACATAACCAATACAATAAGCAGTGCTTAAAAGAAACGCAATAATGTATGTGCCAGATGTCATCATGTCAATGACCTCAGTACCCAATCCGAGTGCCTTGACTCCCTCAAAATTGATATTGGCAAACTGATACTTCACATATACAATGTTAGCACAACATAAAGCCATCTGTATGAAATAGATGACAGCCGTGATCCAGAAACCTATTTTGGATACAAGTTTGTTCTCCTTACCAATAATGCTCTGGATTCCTAACACAAGTGTGACTGGGACAAGTGCTATAAATGAACAGTGAGTGTCGTAAAAGAATCCAATCTTAAAGCACTTTAAATATTCCTGAAACGTAGTATTGTCCTTCAATGCAACCGAACAATACGCAATCTGTATTCCACGAATGGCAGCAAACGATACTAGTGCCATCAAATGTGTCAACAGAATAAATAGCAAATAGCTTATTGATTTATGCTTTTTCATTGTTTTGATATATGAGATTGCAAAAGTAATCAAAAATAATCAAAATGGGCTTTTTTCTTACCCGATTTCGCAAAGGTCAAAGTCAAGGTTGACAGAACAATTGGATGATTCATAATTTTTTTGCACATTTGCTAAATCTAAATTTAATACGCATGAAATTACTTTTACATATATTGGCATTTCTTTTGCTGTCTCTTCCAACCTATGCGACAGAGACAATAATTGATGCTGCACAAAACCTGGCTAAAAGATATTGCGACTCACCTACATTAAAAAAGACTGGAGTAAAAGCCTCTTCTTTACGCTCGGCTTCACAAGAATCAATTTCGTATTTCATATTCTCCGACGACGCTTCTGGCAAGTTCTGTATCGTCGACGGTAATGCAGATAAAGTACTTGGTTTTGGTGACAATTTTTCCGATAATCTGCCTCCTGTACTTCAAGAGGCATTAGACACGTATGCAGAATCCCCACGTCAATCTGAATTGAAAAGTTCTGAATTAAGAAGTGCGACGGTACGAGAGGATATTCCAGCATTCATGGGTGTGGTGTTCGGAACTCGTTTCCCTTACAACAAATTCATTCCTCTACGTGAGGGCTCGGATGTTCCAGTCGGATGCGTGCCTGTGACTTTAGCTCAGATATGCAAATACTATGAGCATCCATCAAAACTATTGAACGATATTCCAGTTTATTCCCACACATCTGCTGTAAACCCAGACACTGTATACCAGATTGAAGGTCAAAAGGCTGAAGGTAGAACATACGACTGGAGCCTCATCCTCGACCATTACAAAAAGGATTCTGTTTACAGCGATGAGTCAAACGATGAGATAGCCAAACTGATGTGGGACTGTGCAAGAAGTGTGGAAACGAAATTTGAGCAGAGTGGAAGTTCAGCCAAAAATGACAGATTCCTCTACGCTCTATCTCAATACTTTGGATACAACAGTGATTCTATCAAATACCTGTCAAGAGATTTCTATGGCCGTGAAGCCTGGCTTGACATCATTCATGAAGAGTTGAGCAAGAAACGCCCAATCTACATGTCAAGCTCCTCATATCATGGTGGAGGACACGCATTTATCTGCGACGGTTATGTGGACGGCTACTTGCACATCAACTGGGGATGGAATGGCTCAAGCGACGGATATTTTGACGTCGACATCCTTGACTATAAGCATAACAAAGATAATGAGCAAACCACTCCCGACAACGGATATTCTTTCTTTGAAACTATCATTATCGGTATTGTACCAGGAGAAGGAAAAGCATCGTATGAATCGATGATGCCTAGATCTGTTGATTTCGCAGGAGAATATGCCAACGGATCCATCACTTTGACCGTTCAGATGCAATCAGAACGACCTGAAAAAAGTCAAGAATTCTTTGCATTGGCTATCGTAGTGGATGGGGACACTCTGATGTCAACAGACTCAACTGACGTCTCAAACTCACAAAATCCAATCACTTACATCAGACGAGATTTTGCGAATCCTGATATGGATAAGAAGATGTCTTTAATCGTAATGCAAGCAGATACGTTCTCTTTCTATAAACCTCTTAACGTAAAAGAGTGGACAGTATGTAAAGCTTTCAAACCAATTACTTTCACTCTTTCCGACTGTTCAATCTTCACTAAAGAGTTGACTGTAGACACAATCATTCACACAACAAAAGGCACTAAACATAGATTTGAGATCACCTTCTCCAATCCATCTCAATATGAATTCTACAACGATATCTATTTTGTGGTAGAAGATTACAACACAGGCCTCATGCTCAACATTCCTGCCAATGGCACAACTCAAAGAATATTTGAATACAACATGCCAGTACTAACAAAGTATAAATCAAGCATGTTTGGCATCGTCAACAACAATAAAATCGCTGGTCAATTGATATTCCAGAAGGACTCTTCTAGCCATGTGTTGTATGGAATGGGTGTAGTGGATGAAACGACCATCGGACTTGACATTCTAAACTCTACCAGCAAAAAATACAACAACACTTTCGTTTTGTGCTATGACTCCGATTCTATCTCCGGCCAAAACGTAACCGTCAAAACAGATGAAATTGTGAGATTGAATTTCACACTCCCTGTAATTGTAAGCGACACTGATTTCATAAATCTTGGCTACGATAAATATTCAATCTACGACCAGAAAAACAATCTGTTAGGAAGTGCAACTCCGTTAAGCTACTACGGAATCATATCTCAATCTTTCGATGATAAAGGCGAGAAAATCATATCCGTCAAATTGAAGCCTACAAATGCTGACAACATGACGACTCTGATTATCGGCGTCACTTCATCTTTGGATGATACCGACAAATATCAAAAGATGAAATACAAACCAACACGTAACGAGAAAGAGATTTCCATTGAGTTTAAGTTGAGAGACTACTGCTCTCTCAACAAACCAACTTACATCGGTCTTTGCAAAACAGACGGCTCATTCTATGCCTATATGAAACTGTCATGGCCAGAGACAGACGCATCGCCAACAATCCCGTCCAACAATCTCTCTATCATTGCTGTCGACGGGGGTATTTGGTTCTCTTCTGATGTGATGATAGGCTCATTGCCAATTTATAACATAAGCGGTAAGACAATGAAGACGGTGGAGTTGAATCCAAACTCATCATTGTTTGTGCCACTTGCAAAAGGCATCTATGTTACTGGTGATAAGAAAGTTTTAGTCAAATAACTATAAATATACATGAAATCACTTCTGCATACGTTGATAGCATTCCTTATTGCTCTGCCTATCCAAGCAACAGAAAATGCCATTGACGCAGCTCAAGATATAGCAAGGAAATATTGCCAGAATCCTTCTTTGAAAAAGGTAGGAAAATCCACTACCCTTCGTTCCGCTTCTGAGCAAAACCCATCTTATTTCATCTTCACAGATGATGACACAGACAAGTTTTGCATCGTCGATGCAGATGGGGAAAAAATACTTGGTTATGGAGACAACTTATCCGACCAACTTCCATCTCAACTTCAAGATGCATTAGACATGTATTCATCGTCATCCACACGTCGATCAGAATTGAGAAACTCAACAAAAAGAGAAGATATTCCGGCATTCATGGACGTTGTATACGGCACTCGTTTTCCATACAACAAATATATTCCACTACGTAACGGATCCGATGCTCCAGTAGGCTGTGTGCCTACAACGTTAGCCCAGATATGCAAATACTACGAATATCCTTCTCAACTATTGAATGATATTCCTCCCTACGCTCATATCTCAGCAACTAATCCCGACACTGTTTACCAGATAGAAGGACAAAAAGCGGAAGGCAGAACCTACGACTGGAGCCTCATCCTTAATCACTACAAAAAAGACACAACTGATGATCTCAACAATGAAGTAGCCAAACTAGCTTGGGACTGTGCAAGAAGCGTGGAGACTTCTTTTGAACCAGGCGGAAGCTCCGCATTAACAGAAATGCTACACTACTCCCTCAGCCATTATTTCGGATACAACAGTGATTCGCTCAAAGTGTTGTCAAGAAACCAATATTATCGTGAGGAATGGCTCAACATCATCCACGAGGAACTGAGCAAGAAACATCCGGTTTTCATGTCGGGCACCTCCTACCATAATGGCGGACATGCCTTCCTTTGCGATGGATACGTAGACGGATTTCTACACATTAACTGGGGCTGGAACGGCTCAAGCAACGGCTATTTCGACGTTGACATCCTCGACTATTCCCACAACAGAGATAAAGAACAAACATCTCCTGACAACGGTTATTCTCTTTTCAGTAAAATCATAATAGGCATCGTTCCAGGATTAGGAAAAACCGAATGCAAAAAGCCAGAATCAGCACGAGAGATTGTCAAGCCAAAACAGGAAGACATTACCGTCGACTCCAGATTCAGAGCTACTGACAAGGGATTCGTTATCTACTCTTCCATTGATATCTTCAAGAAAAAGATGGATGAAGATACGTATTTCGCACTCGGTTACGAAAATAAAACCGGTAAGATCCTTTTCGTGGATAACCGCAGATCAAATTATTTTACCGAAAATATGATGGATTTCACAATTGCAAAAGAATTTGACTCCACATATCTAGGAAAAGATCTCAAACTCTATATTCTTGAATCCGAACGTGATAGAATTGAAAATCTTGAGCAAGATACCATCTACGAGTGGTGGCATCCATCATCACTGTTTGAGCCTATAACAATCAGTGTTCCTGCTTCAATAGAGACCAACAATCAAATTGTGGAGCCTATCTCCGTGGATTTACTCGGTGAGTATGCCGACTCTACCATCGTGCTGAATATAGGATTTCAAACAGAACGTCCAGAAGGAAGCATGAGATACTACGCTTTAGCTTTGATTATGGGTGAAGATACAATAATGTCGGAAACCCGATCAGACTACACTGAGGCAGACAAAAAATACACATATATCAAAAAGACTTTTGACAATCTTGACCCAGCCAACATTGATCTTGACAAAGAGATGACTCTGCTGGTGATGCAAAACGATGTTGTGCAGAAAAACAGTACTCTCAACAGCAGAGATTGGAATGTTTGTGAAAACTTTAACCCTGTCTCCTTCAAATTGTCCGACTGCAAAATCTTCTCCAAAGAGTTTGTAGTCGACACAATCCTACACTCCACAAAGGGTGTAACTCAAAGATTTGAGATTTCCTTCTCCAACCCTACTCCATTTGAGTTTAATAACGACATATATTTCTTGGTGGATAATGAAGGCTCTGGAGCCATGCTTAATATTCCGCCTGGAGGAACAACAAATAAGATTATTGAACGCAAAATTCCACTGTTTACCAACAATATCAACGGGAAGCTCTCAATCAAGAACAACTTCATGACGGCAACTGAGTTGGTCTTCGCAAAAGACACCTTCAGCCATGTGTTCTATGGATTCAAAGGTGGAGATGAATCAACAGTCTCCATTCAGATTCTAAACGCCACAAATAACGAGTATAGCAACTCCTTCGTTCTGCTCAACCAAACAGACACTTTCCATTCCAAGACTGTGACCGTTGAACCATTAGATTCAGCACAAGTAAAATTCACATTTCCAACCATAGCAAGTGATACCAGTATTCTACGTGTGAACTACGTATCGTATTTCTTGTATGATAAAGACGACAGAATGTTAGGTGAAGTTACACCTCTCATGCTCTATGGCAGAGTGCTTCAAACACCTAATGAAGATGACATTCTCATCTCTATAGATCTGAAGCCAGCACAAGATACACTTGTGCCACCGATGATTGTAGGATTCACGTCGACTTTGGAAGACACATCCGCATATCAAAGATTCGTACATATTTCAGACTCTACAGCCAAAGCTATCAACTTGGATTTTATGTTGAGCGATTCATGCTCAATCAAGAATCCAAAATACATCGGACTATGCAGAGAAGATGGCACTTTCTATGCTTATATGAAACTAATGTGGAAAAACCAGAATGCATCTGAGAATATTCCATCAAATAATATAAATATAATTGCTGTAGACGGGGGGATATGGATCTCTTCAGATGTGGATATTCCATCATTGGCAATTTATAATGTAGACGGAAAGATAGTGAAGACGGTGGGATTGAAACCAGCGTCGACAATCTTCGTGCCACTGAGAGACGGAGTCTACATAGTGGAAGGAGAAAAATTCATAATTCGTAATTCATAATTCGTAATGGCAGATTCAGCAGACGAGAAATTCATGCAGATGGCCTTGAAAGAGGCAAGAAAAGCATTGGCAGAAGGAGAAGTGCCAATTGGTGCGGTAATAGTGTGTGCGGGTAAGGTTATCGCTTCAGCACATAATCTAACTGAGACACTACACGATGTGACAGCTCATGCAGAGATGCAGGCAATCACAATGGCAGCCGACTATCTTGGCGGCAAATACTTGACTGACTGTACTTTATACGTCACTGTGGAGCCATGTGTGATGTGTGCGGGAGCATTAGGTTGGAGTCAGATATCCAGAGTAGTGTATGGTAGTTCGGATGAGAAACGTGGATTCCAAAAATTCGCACCAAACGCTTTGCATCCAAAGACCACCGTCGAAACGGGAGTGCTTGAAAACGAATGCACAACATTGATGACGGATTTCTTCAAAAAGAAGAGATAAGGTTAATATATAGTTGTTCAAAAATGAGGATTGTTAAAGGCGGAACGCCCTAACTCCGTCGTCCAACGCGAGCCCGTAAGGACGAGCGTGAAAGAGAGAATCCTAATCAAACAGCGTAGGCGATTCGGCATACTGTTTAGCCATAATCTCTTGGAAAACAATACGTCTGACAAAATCAGATTTCTGAATCTTATGTTTACGGCAATACTGGGAAAGAGCCTCATACTCCTTCTCATTCAGATTCACGACAACACGTCGATCACGTATTAAAGTTCTGTTTTTAGGCACTGCCATAACTCTTTGATTTATTTGGCCGATTTTTAGGATGCTGATATACAAAAATATGAATTAAAATGTAAAAATCAGTCGTTTTATCTAATTTTGTATAGAATTAAGAAGATATTCGATGAAACCGCAAGATTCCGCAGACTATATACATTCGTTGATTGAGGAGGGTGAACACGTCAACCAGGATTTCAAATTTGAGATCTCCGACGCGAGAAAGATAGCCAAAAGTTTCTCTGCTTTTGCCAACACTGAAGGAGGCAGACTGCTGATCGGAGTGAAAGATAACGGTAAAGTATCAGGTGTAAGTTCAGAGGAGGAGGCATACATGGCAGAAGCCGCAGCCAACGTCTACTGCACACCCCACCCCGAATTCACAATCACGCCTCATAAAGTCGACGGGAAAACCGTGCTTGAGGTGACAATACCGGAGTCGGATAGCAAACCAGTCTACGCACTTGATGAAGAAAATCGCAAGTGGGCTTACGTCAGAATCGCAGACGAGAACATCCAAGCCACAGCAATCCACCTTGAGATGTGGCAGCAGGGAGGAATGCAGCACGGCGTCACAATTGAATTCACAGACACAGAAAAAGATCTTCTTAAAGAGATTGAAACAGACTGTTTCTCAATCAATAAATTTGCGAAAAAGCACAACATTGACAGACGTGATGTGCAGAAGCTGATAGCCAAACTTGTACGGTTCGGAGTTCTGGATTACACATTCGTCGACAGAAAATTCCAATTGTCATTGTAGTTTTATACAAAAGTGTCGGAAATTTCGGAAAATTATACTAAATTTGCGACTCGCAAAAAGTACGTAGCGTAGAGACGCACGGACATTCGTGTGTCATTTTGCAAAAAGGTAATAATATTAACGGCTTTCGTACGTTGCAAAGAAAGAAATGAAAATTACAGCATCGATTGTAACTTACATAACTGAACGCGAGGAATTGCAGAAGTGCATTGATTCAATGTTGGCAGACGGCATTGATCATGTGTACATTTCTGACAATTCTCCATCCGACGACTTACGTTCGTTCTGCGAGGGGCTATCGAATGTGGAATATTTCTATAATGGCAAAAACCTTGGTTATGGAGGCGGACATAATGCCGCAATCAGAAAGGCAATCGCTGCAGGTTCTGATTTTCATCTTGTGATCAATGCTGACGTATTCTTCGACAAGGGAGTTATCCCTGCCATCACAAATTATATGATGGAGAACGAAGACGTGGCTATGGTGCAGCCTAACGTACTTTATCCAAACGGCAAGCAGCAGTATACAGTACGCATGCTTCCAACTCCTGTAAATTTGATATTTCGTCGTTTCCTTCCTGATTGCTGGGGAGAGAAGATGAACTATAAATACCTTTTGAAGTTCAACGACCACAAGAGCGAGATGAACATTCCATACCATCACGGTTGCTTCATGTTCTTCCGTGTGAAATGTTTCGACACTGTGGGATTGTTTGACGAAAGATTCTTCCTATATCCTGAGGATATCGACATCACTCGCAGAATGCACAAGCAGTATCGCACAATGTTCTGGCCAGGTGCAGTGGTCACTCACAAGCATGGAGCAGCATCGTACAAGAGCAACAGAATGCTCCTAATCCACATGAAGAATATGATCAAGTATTTCAATAAGTGGGGATGGATATTCGATGAGGAAAGAAAGAAATGGAATGCGGAAATCCTTGAGAAATACTCGCAGAGTTGACGAAAACGAAAACGAAAACGAAAACGTTGACGATAACGAAAACGAAAACGAAAGCATAAGAAAGACGCGGTGGCATTACCATCGCGTCTTTATATTTTCGTTTTCGTCTTCGTTAACGTATGTCTTAGAATGTCAAATTCATTCCAACCCCATTTCCAGTCAAACCAAACTTCAACTCAGCAGAACCATTTTTCCTTAAATTATAATCTAAGTTGTAATCCTTCAACACTCTCTTCATTCTCACCTTGCCAGATGCGAATCTTACCACACCTACTGGCACCAACACCAAACCTGCTGTCAAAGCTGTCAACGATACCTCTCTTGCGATATATGAGTCTTCTATAGCTGCATCTATAGCAATTGGTCCGGATACAAAAATCAAAGCTGCACCAGCAATCCACATCACACGACCAGAACGGTAGCGTCGCTCATTCTGTAGAAAAGTATTATAATTGTAGCCAAGCATATTTGAAGCATCCTGCTCAGAAATATAATCTCCGTCGAAAGCAATTCCTGACGGCGACTCATTGCAATATGTCAATGGATATGAAGCTGGACTCAAATTATATGTTCTGTCCACGAAAACAGGTCCTGCCTGCAACACCACTCTTCTCTGACGCACCGGAGAATAAGACTCAACTGGTGCAACCTGAACAGGCTGGGCAAATGTCTCCACGTCGCCATTCTGATACTTGATCGACGCCACTTCAGACTCGTCAAGCAAATACAACGGGCCATCAAGGTTAGCAATCTTCTTATACTTGATCTTGCCCATACCGACTTCCATCACCTTAGCCGCCTCAACTCTGCCATTATGAAAATTGATTGTATCCTGTGCCGACGCTACCATAGACGCCATAAGCACCGTCATAAGCAAAATAAATTTCTTCATCTTTAGTAGTATTAAATTTTTCACAGTTTTTATTTGTAGCAAAGATATGAAAAAATGATAAACGAGGAAGGCAAAATTAGAAATGAATAGTTAAGCATTCTTAAATCCGAGGTCATCATCTTCCCAAGGCACATTGCTGATTATCTTCGCCATCTCATTGAGCTCATTACATTGGCCACGAGTTATTTTGTGCTTCTCCGTATGGTAATCCCATGGTGCCAGCATCAACAATAATCCATCCACACAAGCATCAAAATACTTGCCAGACGGCTTATACATGGGATTAAAACCATTCTCAAGTATCGTTATAAGTGGAATTTTTGCATCGAGTGCAGCACGGGCAATCTCCTTCTCTCCCGTCGATATGCATGGGCTCACAATCACCGCTCCCTCTGCACCCTCTTTCAAGAAGAATTCTTTCTGCTTCTCAATGAATGCCAAATTCTCAGCTGATTTATCCCTGTGGCATCTCACCTGCATCCTCACCGGCCTATCCAATAGCCAAAGATTGCCGATAGCAGCATAAGATCTTCCACCAATCTCCATATTCCTCACCACCTTAAATAAATCAGGATTCATTCTTTTGATTGCCAATCTACGGGGATTATCATCCATATATCGGATCATAATATCCAATTGCCCCTTTCTTTTGAGAATGGAATCATTATAGCCGGGGGAGAAGAGCGGAGTCCGGTGCTTCGAGTTATAACTCGAAGCACCGGACAAATTCCACCAAGCCCTTGAGCATCCGATTTTGAATCCTTTGATTATCTGCCCCAAATGCGCCTCCTGCTCCTTCTTCACAAAGATCAGCCCATGCACATGATCCGGCATCAGCTGGAATTTCATCGGCTCCACGTCGGGATAATGCTCCTGGATCTCAAACCAGCATCGCTCCACCTCAGCCCCTAATAGGCTTGCCTCGACGTGGGCATCCCCACCGTCGGCAGCACTCCACTTCAATTCTCCAAGCAACGGTTTTCTCCCCTCCACAGTCATCGTGACCATGTAGATGCTTCTGCCATAATAATCATGATTCTTCATTCGACGCAACATATTATGCTCCGTCTCATATCTCCACCCAATTCCAGGAATAAATTTTGGATTTTTGTCTGTCATCTAATTCCTATTTTTAATTAAACATTCAATTTTCTCCACAAAGATAATCATTTTTCAATTTATAATTCATAATTGTCGGCATATCCCAAAATTCCGCATTCCGCATTTCCCCATAAAAAAAGGCAACCTTGCGGCTGCCTTTTATATTTATCCTCATTTCTTTAATTCGATTTCCTTACTGGGCGGACTAATCTACCATAGGAACGATTCTGGTCTTGAAAATTTGGCTCATCCCAAAAACCTTTGGGTTTGTTTGGAATATGTCCATCGCTATTGCTTACCACTGAAGTAAAAGCACATCCTCTTACAGCATCATCTTTAATTGCC
>JAZUGF010000101.1:0-9706 GCA_045641065.1 Paludibacteraceae bacterium
TATTTGTCTTGATTCATATGCAGCTATCATTTAGCCACAAATGTATGAATTCAAATCCGTTTCATTTAAAAATACCGTCTAATAGACTATATTTCAATTATTTCAAAGAACTTATTGTTCACTTTTACGGGACGGTAGTGAAAACAAATAAAAAAACATCATGACAAAAGTAATCAAAGGTATCCAGGTTCCACAGCGAGCCGATTTCGTAGGCAGTTTTCTTCGTCCTTCCGACCTTTCTAACAGTAATGCCGAGCAATATATCAAACAAGTTGTAGATCAACAGAAAGGACTAGGCTTCAAGATATTTACAGATGGCGAATTCAACCGTACTTTCTGGCATCTGGACTTTTTCTGGGGCTTCGGAGGTGTGGCACATGAAAAGGGCGGCGATGTAAGTTTCAACGGGGAGACCGCACGTCTCGACAAGGTTTATCTAACTGGCAAACTATTTGCGAAACCACATCCTTTCATTGAAGCCTACCGTCGAGTCAAGCAGTACGAAGATGCAAACAGCTTTGCCAAACTGACCATTCCGTCTCCCGCACAATTCTTCCAGCAACTCACGATACCACAAAACTTCCTCAGCACCAGAGCTCTCTATTCCAGCCTCGATGACCTTATTGCCGATATTGCCAAAGTCTATCAAGACTTCATTCGACAGTTCTATGCGGCTGGCGGTAGATATCTCCAACTGGACGACTGTACTTGGGGTGCCATTGTGGGCGAAGCAGCAGCACAGCGTTACGAACGATTGAGCCCAAATTTGGATGATGTCAAGGAACAGTTACTCAAAGTCAACAACCTCGCACTCGAAGGACGTCCTGAGGATCTCGTGGTCGCATCTCACATCTGTAGAGGCAACTATCACAGCACATGGTTCAGCAGTGGTGCATACGATTCAGTAGCTGACTGGGTATTTGCACGCGAGAATGTAGATGTGCTCTATCTGGAGTATGACGACGAACGATCTGGAGGATTCGAGCCATTAGCCAAAGTCAGTCCTGACAAGCACGTCGTCTTAGGGCTCATCACCACAAAACGTCCAGAATTAGAGGACAAGCAACAGATCATAGCCCGTATTCGCGAGGCTGCCAAGTACATTCCTCTTGAACGTCTGTCGCTCTCACCTCAGTGTGGTTTTGCCTCTTGTGCCATTGGCAACAAACTGACTCCCGAGGAGCAGTGGGCCAAACTACGTCTCGTACGAGAAATAGCAGAAGAAATTTGGTGACATATTCTTTTGATGGACTCTCTAATAAGCTGGATTTTTTATTATAGGGCTGTCTCTATAGACCATTTTTTCTATCTTTGCATTCGAATCTGAGTTTAGTTAAAATTAGTTCAGTGCAAAATGGAAAACGAAAAAGAAGAAAACAAGACATCAGCTGCGGTAGTTCCTCAGCAGCAAATAGAAAATCTAATATTCACAATACGTGGAGTTCAAGTCATGCTGGATAAAGATCTAGCAAAATTGTATGATGTGACAACAGGAAATCTAAACAAGGCAGTAAAACGCAATATAGATCGATTCCCAGACCATTTTATGTTTCAGCTAAATAAAGAAGAGTGGCATTCATTAAAATTTCAAAATGAGATTTCAAATACCAACTTGAAATTCCAAAATGGAATATCAAGTTGGGGAGGATCTCGTCATCTTCCCTTTGTTTTTACAGAACAAGGAGTCAGTCAACTATCCGCAGTACTTCATTCCAAAGTTGCCATAAATACTAGCATTCGTATTATTGACGCATTTGTCTCAATGCGTAAGTTCATCTCCGCCAATGCTGGAGTATTCCAACGACTAGATCATATGGAACGGAATCAAATTCTTTCAGAGCAACGAATAGAAGAGACTAATAATAGAATCGATCAGATTCTTGACCGTCTCGACGACGGATCTCTCAAGCAAAAACTTGGTATTTTCTTCGATGGTCAGATGTTTGATGCTTACGTTTTGGTAGAAACACTCTTTAAAAGAGCCTCTCGTCGCATTGTCCTTATCGATGATTATATAAATGCCGACATTCTTCAACGTATGCGTGTCCGATCTCCATTGTCTGTCTCCATCGACTGTTATGTCCGTACTCGCAGCCAAACTCATGATATGCAGTTGGCTTTTAGCAACTATAACAAGCAATATCCAGAAGAACATTGCCGACTGCACTCATTCGAAAAATCACATGACAGATTCCTAATTATCGACGACGAAGTCTATCATTTTGGTGCATCCATCAAAGATCTCGGCAAACGATGGTTTGGAGTCAACCTAATCACAGAATTGTCTGCAGATGAGTTGATCACAAAAATTCAGGACGCATGAGTCAACGTTAACGTCAGCGTCAACGTTAAGCTTAAGGTTAAGGTTAAGGTCAACGTTAACGTCAGCGTAAACGTTAAATTTTCATACCCATTTAATGGTAAATTGTGTTAAAAAGTGTAATTTTGTAGAAATTCACATAATTAAAGCATTTTCTTACCAATGAGTAAAATAGTAAGTAAGGAGTTCTTTTCAGAGAACGTCGTGAAATTGGAGGTAGAAGCCCCATTGATCGCCCGTTCACGAAAAGCAGGACACTTCGTTATCGTTCGTGTAGACGCTAACGGAGAGCGTATTCCGTTGACTATTGCGGATTCGAACGTAGAAAAAGGTACAATCACACTTGTGATTCAGAAAATTGGTGCGTCATCTACGAAAATCACCAACCTTAACGTTGGCGACGAGTTGTTGGACGTAGTTGGCCCTCTTGGTAAGGCAACCCACATTGAGAAGTTTGGAACTGTAGTATGTTCAGGTGGTGGTGTTGGTGTCGCTCCACTTCTTCCTATTATCAAGGCAATGAAGGAGGCTGGCAACAAGGTCATCTCTGTATTGGCTGCGCGTACAAAGGATCTTGTCATCCTTGAGGAGCAGGTTCGCGAGTACTCTGACGAGGTTGTGATCATGACAGACGATGGATCTTACGGTAAAGCTGGTCGTGTGACTGACGGTATCGAAGAGATCGCTAAGCGCGAGAAGATTGATTTGTGTGTGACTATCGGTCCAGCAATCATGATGAAGTTCGTGTCGCTTCTAACAAAGAAATATGAGATTCCTACAGTAGCATCATTAAATACAATCATGGTCGACGGTACAGGCATGTGTGGTGCTTGCCGTATCACTGTAGGTGGCAAGACTAAGTTTGTGTGCGTCGACGGACCAGAGTTCGATGCTCACCAGGTAGATTTCGATGAGATGCTTATGCGTCTTGGTGCTTATAGAGAGCAAGAGCAGGAAGCAAAGGCAAAACTAGCAAAGTAAAGAAGATTATGGCAACAGATAGAAACGAAGCGTGGAGAGAAGAGCTACGCAAAGCTAAATCAGCAAAAGAGCGTACTGCACAACCACGTGTGCAGATGAACTCTCTTGATCCTAAGTATAGAGCAAGATGCCGCGAGGAGGTAAACCAAGGTTTGACTGCTGAGCAGGCTATGGCTGAGGCTAGCAGATGTATGGATTGCCCTAATCCTACTTGTATGACTGGCTGCCCAGTAAGCATCAACATCCCAGGATTCATCAAGAACATCGAGCGTGGAATGTTCATCCAGGCTGCTGACGTTCTTAAAGAGACAAGTGCACTACCTGCAGTTTGTGGCCGTGTATGTCCACAGGAAAAGCAGTGTGAGAGCCAGTGTACATATATCAAGATGAAGAAAGAGCCAGTGGCTATCGGTTATCTTGAGAGATTCGCTGCCGACTATGCACGCGAGAATGGAACAAAGAAAGCGGATGCTTCAAACATCAAGAAGAACGGAATCAAGATCGCCGTTGTAGGTAGTGGTCCTGCTGGACTTTCTTTCGCTGGCGACATGATCAAGAAGGGATACGACGTCACTGTATTCGAGGCATTGCACGAGATCGGTGGTGTGTTGAAGTATGGTATTCCTGAGTTCCGTCTTCCAAACGCAGTAGTTGAGGCAGAGATTGATAATCTACGTGCTCTTGGCGTTGAGTTTATCAAGAACTGTATCGTTGGTAAGACAATCTCAGTAGACGAGTTGAAAGCCGACGGATTCAAGGGCATCTTCGTCGCATCTGGAGCAGGTCTTCCTCGCTTCATGGGTATCGAGGGTGAGAACTTGACAGGTATCATGTCAAGTAACGAGTATCTAACTCGTGTTAACCTAATGGACGCTGGAAATCCGGATACAGATACTCCAGTATTGAAGGGAAAGAACGTAGTCGTTGTTGGTGGTGGTAACACAGCCATGGACTCTGTTCGTACAGCTTTGAGAATGGGTGCAGAGAGAGCCATCATCGTTTACCGTCGTGGTGAGGATGAGATGCCAGCACGTCTTGAGGAGGTACACCACGCAAAAGAGGAAGGTGTTGAGTTTATGACACTTCATAATCCAATCCAGTATATCGGCGACGAGAATGGACGCGTCGTAAAGGTTCGTCTTCAGAAGATGGAGCTAGGTGAGCCAGACGCAAGCGGACGTAGAAGCCCAGTTGAGATTCCAGGAGCAATCGTAGAGGTTGATTGCGACGAGGTAATCGTCAGCATCGGTGTTTCTCCTAACCCAATCGTTCCAAACTCAGTAGCAGGACTTTCTGTAAGCAAGAAGGGAACTATCGAGGTTAACGACGGTATGCAGAGTAGCATTCCAATGTTGTTCGCTGGTGGCGACATCGTAAGAGGTGGGGCAACAGTTATCTTGGCTATGGGCGACGGTAGAAGAGCCGCTACCGCAATGGACGAGTACTTGAAAGCTTAAAGATTGAGGATTGTTAAGGACGGAACGCCCTAACCCACTCCCCAACGCGAGCCCGAAGGGCGAGCGCCTAAAAAATAAGCGTGTTTGGACATCACGTATATAATTGCCTAAAAAAAACAGTCTGGAGCGATGTTCCTGACTGTTTTTTTTGTTTCAAGCATACAAATTCTACGTTCTAAACGCAATTTTTCTTCTTTTTCTTTTGCACATTCAAAATAAACCACTACCTTTGCATCGCAATTGAGGGGAACACCCCGACATTGAACATAAAATTGTCTTGTGGTGTAATGGTAGCACATCAGTTTCTGGCACTGCTTGTCAGGGTTCGAGTCCTTGCAAGACAACAAAAACATATTATTGTCCTGTGGTGTAATGGTAGCACATCAGTTTCTGGCACTGCTTGTTAGGGTTCGAGTCCTTACAGGACAACACAAAAAAAGACGCTTGAATAAGCGTGTTTTTTGTTTTTAATATAATATTGTTTTGTCCAATCGTAGATGATTGGACAAAACGGGATATTTAATCTCTCATTGCTTGTTCGTGGGCATCCTCCATTATTTTATCAAAGCCTTCAAGATTGAAGTAGTTGTTATCCCTCACATACTTTTCAAAACGGCCATCATTGTTTCTCAAATCCTGATATAGATTGTTAGCCAACGCATTATGCCAGCAACGAGGTTCGCCGTCGTTATGAGAAAGATAACTATCGTATGCCTTCTGAAGATAGTATGCTAAATATGCACAAACCTGATAATAATGACAATTTTCAGACTCTTTATACTTATCTCCTTGTAGTACAAACTTAAACAGATAGTCAAAGCAATCCTCCATCACACAGATATACTTATCTTTTTTCAATCCGCAATCATCTAAATCCTCATCATCATAACAATTATCCACTACATACTGCATCAAGCCAGTACGCACTTTGAATTGAAAATGGTTGTAATACTGCGTTTGTGGGCAACTTGTTAATTCACCAAAGATGTGTTCATAATCATTAGGAATTAGTGGAAATCCTTTACTAATATCATAATCCATATTTATTCTATTGATTCTTGGATTCTTATCGTAGTTAAAGAAATCGAACAGAATAGATGTAAAACTTTGATCTGTTTTTTCATAATTAGCTAACAACCAAGATAAGCTTGCTTGATTTTCATAAAACACATAGTTATTAACGTGAAACAAGTATTCCAATTGAATTTTGGAGCAATACAAAGTGTATTTCTTTTGCAGTGACTCATTCAGATATTCTTCGTAAAGTCTTTCTTTTGCATCATAATATGCAATCGATTCTTGGTCTATATTTTCTAATTTTTTGTTAAATTCATCCCAATCGATTTCCTCCTTAAATAATAGTGGAAGATTACCTAATGTGATGATATGATTTCTTAAATCAATATAGATGGAATAGAAAGATTCTTCATCAATATCATGATTCGTATAGAACAAACCATTACATACCGAAGTGTTGTTAACATCAATTCCAAAAACACTTTTCATCTTTTCTTCAAACAATTCTTTAGGCACAGGCTTGAAGATTGGATATTTTTTTGAAAGGACACGATAGATAACATCCATATTTTCTGATCTTTCTTTATCAGACGGCATTAATTCGATATATTTTTTGTCTCTTCCTCCCCATGCACTTGATGGCATTTCCGTTAAAAATCCTGATAACCAAACATTCCAATATTGGTATCGCAATTGTTTTACGTAACTATTTCTAATTGCATCAAACTCCTCCGATGTAAAAAAACGTGCAATGTCTACCATATCCCCTTGAGTTTCTGTTGTGTCACTTAAATTTTCTTCAGAAACGCTCTCGTTTATCATAAATTGCGTTTCATTCTCTTCTTTTGTTGAACATAAAGAATCATTCCGATCAATATCAGAATTTTGGGCTTTTTCATTACAACCAGCAAATAGCAAAGTCGCAATTGATAGAAAAACAAAAAAACGTTTCATTTTAATCTTCTTTTATGATTTTGCATTCATTTATCTTATTATTAAATGGACCTAAATGAATATGTGAATCATGATTTTTCTTTGATTCAGCGTAATTCAATCGAGGTCCTTTGTGTTGTTCTTTTAATCCAACATACATTGTCTTACAACAAAATTTATAACCTGCCTTTAGCAACGCCATATCTTTTGCTAGTCTCACCTCTGCTGAATCATCGATATCTTCACTATAACTAAAATCCAAAGACATACCATTTCTATGCGTTTCACTTGGATAACCAGTGCCATGAATTTCGGCATTTCCTGTTCCACGGAACTTTATTTCATAGTCCGAATTTGCTCCTAACTCTGCCAAAATGCCAATCAAAATAGCAAATGTGTTTGGATCACTATAGAATCGAACTGTTTGCGTCTTATCAATTTCATAATACAAATTTAACTCTTCTTCATGAAACTCGAAAATTCCATCTTCTCTACCTTCATCTATTTTCACCAATTCAAATGTTTTATTGTTAGGATCTTTGGCATACTTTTTTGTTCCGTATTTACCTGAAACAATTTTGTCACCATTAGGCATAAAATACATAGTGTCTCCATCTATATTGATTTTTTGACCTTTTTTAGGTACAGGTTTTGGATACTTCCATATCTCAATGCCATTCTTTTTGATCTCCGCATCAGTAGGAATTGTGCATGAACAAGGGGTATTCATCTTGAAAAGCCCTTCCCTCACAATCGTCCTTGTGCAAATTTTCACCACCGTACCATCTTCTTTATGATAGTAGTAGACATAGTGCGTCGCTTTGCTCTCGTCACATCCTTTCGGAATATGCTTCTCTACTCTACCACTGAAGAATGTATGGTATGAAGGACAATTGTCTGCACATTCTATCTTATTCCATTGACAATCATCCAGTTCAAATGTTTTATAAGTGCCATCCAAATCAACTTCCGTTCCATCTCCAAACTTTCCTTTACCACCTTTAAAAGCCACTTTTCTTAAAGGAGTATTTGAACCACCAACAATAGAAGAGATATTGTCAACATTTTTCTCTCCATTACACTTGACATGCATATTACAATTTTTGTAACGGAAAAATGCCATTGAAGCTACTGTGGCTAATTTAAGATCGGTTGCAACCTTTTCTCTGTTCGTCACTAAATCACATTCAAAACCTTCTTTGTCCATTCCATAAGCTTCAAGGATTCTTCCTACACATTTATATGTATCCTTTCCTGTCAACTGTATAAGACCTCTTCCCCTATAATCCCAGCCATCTGTTCCTCCTTGGTTCCCATTTTTTTCTGCATAGACAATATTTGCAATCTCTTCCGGTTTTGAAGATTGGAATTTAATTGGTTTATTATAATCTTCTGGCAGATCTTTATATTTTCCATTCTCCTTCTTCTCAGAAATTCTTCCATATTTTTCACATCTATCCAAATGACCATTGAAATATGGAAATGAGCTTTTCATTAGTCCTTTAACACTATAATCCAGGCTCTCGGTTTTTCCTTCCAACAATCTAGATTCTACATACACCTGAGCAAAAAAATGAGCCTTTATCCAACAAGAATCCATGCCAAATCTACGTGCATATTTACAGTAAGTTTGAGCAACAGTATTTATATTTTCTTCTTTAGCACCAGGGAAAGATGTTTTAAGTCTGTTTGCCAAATCCTCCCATTTTTCATGACATCTAGGGCATTTACAGTCTTCTTCATTATTTTTCTCCCCCTTCTTCAACTCCTCTCCCACCACTACCGGTGCCATCATCGCCAAAGTCCTATTCAATCGCTCGATCTCTTTATCTTTGCCGACTTTCAACTGCCAAAGATAACTGCGGACTTTTAAGGCTGATTCATAAACACATGAGTCATCAGATTTGGAGATAGAATATGATACTCCATCTAGTTCAACTTCTGCAGTATCTGACTTCCCTTCAGCTTCTTTATATGTCATATCGTAAACATCCGCAGGTGATTGCGGATATGTAAATATCTGTTTTCCATCCAAATAGACGCGGAAATAGAATAGACGTGGGTTGGGATTCTCTCCGTGAGCATCTTCCTTGATATCTCCACAAATATCTATTTTTGTCTTTCCATTCTCGTCAAAACCAAGATTCGAATAAACGGCAATAACTTGGTCCTCGTTCTCTCCTTTCTTATCATTTTCCACCAGTTCGACGGTGATCTTATCCAACTGATTCTTACAGTTATGCGTAGTCAGCATGATGAGCATTGAATCTCCGTACTTCATCACTGACTTTTGCGGATTACCCGACTTGCCTGAGAAAAATCCATTCACACATGGTTGTGTGACAAGCGTCAACGGAATGGCTCTATTGTAAACCCAATGACCTGGATAACCGTTCTTTTGAACCAACAACTCTGATGCCGCATACGGTGGATTTATTAGCGACGCAATTATGCTAATCTTTTCTGGAAACTGATATGTTCCTAAATGTCGTGCAAGTTCATCCTTACTGATTTTCAACGCGATATGAGCCTTACCGTCGCCACCCATCTTTGCATTTTCCAACGACTCTATCACTATTGGGTCGGCATCTTCAACCTTGTTTTCCCATAGAAAAAACTGTACTTTGCCAATCCCTGCGTCGCCATTCAACACATTTTTCTGATAGTCAGCCCAAGCAGGGATATCTATGTCAAGATAGAATGTCTCATCCAAACCTACTTCGTTGATTATGTTTTTTCGCTCGTCTGAGAACTGCCACATATCGACAGTTGGAGAAACAACATCAAATTCATAATTCCCTTTTTTACCGTATTTCAAACTATGTTTGCCTACAGTAGCAAACGAAACTTCATATTTGTCCGATGTCAATTCTTTTTCTTCATCATCCAAATTAAATGTCAATGATTTATCTAACAGACAGTCAAATTCATATAGAAGGTCAAAATTGATCGGATATTTGATTCCAGGATAAAGTTTCTTTGGTGCATTCGCAATACC
>JAZUGF010000102.1:0-7681 GCA_045641065.1 Paludibacteraceae bacterium
TTTACAAGTTTACTCTTCTGAGCCGAACCAGCGACACTAAGAAGGAACTTTGCAAGATACGAGTTAAATGATTTTGCCATATATTATCCCTTTTTATATTATCGTGTTAAGTTTACAATCGGCAAAATTAACATTTTTTTAGAATATACGAATGTTCGTTCAAAAAATTATGAATGTAGGTTCGGAAATATAGGGGAAGACGTCGGGCATCACGATTTCAATTTGAAAAATTCGCCAACCCCGTAGAGAGGGATATTTGTAAGCCACTCCTCTTCTCGGAATTTACACATCGACGTTCTGTATGAATGATTGACAGAAAACTCATTATGAAAGAGTTTTAGCGATTTCGCCTTCACATTCTCTTCTGCTTTAACCTCTAAAGGCATAGTTTTCCCATTATTTTGGAATACAAAATCCACTTCTATTTGAGAATTTTCTTTGCTATAATAGTAGATATTACGTTTGGGCAATGTTCTTATTTGTTGCAAGACAAACTCTTCAGTAAACGCACCTTTATATTCTCTGAAAACATTGTCGCCTGTTATCACTTGGCTTGCGTCAGCCTCCACCATCGCTCCAAAAAGGCCGCAATCAAGAAGATAAAGTTTGAACGCATCCATATCTTCATAGAATTTCAAAGGAGACAATCCCGAATTCACACGTTGAACTTTAATTGCTATACCAGCATCGACCAGCCACTGAATTGCAATTTCAAAATCGTTTGCCCTTGCTCCTTTTTTAACAGCACTAAATATGAACTTCTTATTCTCCTTTGCCAAATGCTTTGGTATAGACATAAACACTTGTTGGATTCTCATAGCCTCTTTTGCCTCCGTATGTTTAGAGATATCCAATCTATATGTCTCCAATATGGAAAGCTGAATTTTGCGTACAGTCTCCAACGGTTTTCCATCTATATATGCCTTTACCGCTTCCGGCATTCCCCCTACATAATAATACTGACGCAATAGATCGATATATTTTTCGTGAAGAATGTCGACGGAAGTCCAATCCTTCTCAATTAGAAAATCAAGAAGACGACGTTCATCTTTAGCCAAAAGGAACTCAGAGAAGGACATAGGATACATCTCCAACATGTCGACTTTTCCGACAGGGAATGACTCTCCTGGATGCAACAACAATCCAAGTAGAGATCCCGCCACAGCCACATGGTATTCTGGAGCATCCTCACAGAAATATTTTAAAGAATGAAGTCCTCCCTTAATCTCCTGGATTTCATCAAATATAATTAATGTCTTACCAGGAATGATGGGAACTTTAGTGATAGCCTCAACGACCTTAACAATACGAGAGATATTGTAATCGGCAAATAGATTGTTAGCGGCAGGTTCATTGTCACATCTGATATAAGCGACATGTTGATATTGAGTTTTACCAAATTCCTTCAATATCCACGTCTTCCCAATCTGTCGAGCCCCCTTTAAGACAAGAGGCTTTCTATCAGGATTATTTTTCCATTCTATAAGTTGTTGAATTATTGCCCTTTGCATAAAATCAAGATATTATTTCATGCACAAAATTACATTTTTCTTGAGGAATAATTAGCAAAATCCACACAAATCTTGAGGAATAATCGGCATTTTTTACATTTTTCTTGATGAATAATTAGCAAAATTCACAAAAATCTTGAGGAATATTTGGCGGTTTTTACATTTTTATTGGGGAATGCACATGATAGCAACATCTATCTTCTTAGAGTAATGGATTCGTCATCAGACAAATCTAAACCCTATATTATCTAAGCCCTATATTATTGAAGAAATTGACCGTTTTCTCGGTCGATTACACACTTTCTTCAATCATACTCTTAAATTCTTCTGCACTTTTCATAATACCTCGAGCATTGCTATCATTATACGATATAGAACTATTCAATGACTTATAATTTTCTAATTCAACTTCAAATCTTACCTCTTCAAAATTGAACTTCATCGATTTAATTCTATAATATCCTGCGACATTGCGTTCCATCACTGGAACAAGATATTTTATACTTGACAAATCAACGTCTTCAGCCGGCCCTCTTTTCCCGAAAAAATATTTTTTTGCTTCTCCATTTTTAAAGGCATCAATATCATTGCCGACATCACTCAACACATCAATAATAAGATAGTTAGCGATGACATCTTCATATTCATACGTTAATCCTTTCTGAGGCACGCATTCTTCCAACAACTTCTCTCTTGGATTTTCTTCTTCTATCCATTGTCTAATCTGACGCTCAAGAGCTTCCTCTGAATCATTGGCATCCAATACCAAATTTCCATCTTCATCAATAATTGATTTTTGAGTTGGGCGTAATGGGAAAGCACCGATCCCTATCTTTTCATTTGATTTTTGATAATAGTATTTTTTGTCTTCGCTCACATTAGGATCCAATGCTTCTTTTGATACTTTACCTGGAAATAGAATATACCCAGCCACGATCTCTTTCTTTAGTATTTCTTCTCCAGTGAAATAAATAGCATCTCTATATCTATGCAATTGGTCAATAGCATCTTCAGGAGGAACATCCATATCCCCTATTTTTGAATCATCAATACGGTATTTAGCATCAAATAAGTAGGTATATTTTATGTCATCTCCTTCTTTTGATAATCTGAGCACAATATCTGGTCTTTGGATTGTAGTAAGGGAATCTGTACCTTTTATTGCGGATCGACTTTTCTGTTTTTCTTTCTCAACTTCTGCATTATAACATACAGCAGCCAAAGTGACACCTTCAGAATTATCAAATTCAATTTCAGACTGCTGTCCCTGTATTAGTTTTAAAATAAAATCTCCTTTGACAGCCAATCCATCCTTCTTAGCAGTGGCTTTGCCTTCAAGAATTTTCTCTACTATATTTTTCACTTTGATAAAGCACCAAATTTCATATAGCTCAGAAATTTCTTTAGTTTCAAGTTTTCTAGACTCTTCTTCTATTTCGTAGCCACACTGTAACTCAATCCATTTTTGAAGAATTTCTTTATATCCATACGCTTGTTTCATCACAAGGCTATCCTGCGAAAACCCCTTAAATTGTCCAATACCTCTAAAGAAAGAATGATTATTAACTCGTGTCAGATCCTCTTCAATATGATTAATTTCAGAACTTAGTTCTTCTTCAGAAGATAGCTTCATCACTTTCAAGATATGTTGTTTTACTACCACAAAACGATTCTGCATCTCTTTTAAGGCATACTTTAAAAAACGATTTTCAATCGTATCGTGACTAAGCACTAATTCTTCTGTTCTATAAAGATATGAAGGGTCTTCTTTGTGAATAATATATTCGTTCTCTAATTCTCTAGGTAAGGTGCCAAGTCGTTCTGCTCGTTCATATTTTGGCACACTTTTTAATCTTCTTTTGGGTCTATCAATAATTATGGACGCATATTCAAGTATTTCTTTGTGAACGGACTTGAATATTTGCCACCATATTAATTCTGTACTTTTACCATTTCCACTTTTTAGACTCTGATATGTATCTTTCATGAAAGAATAGCTCAACATGGCATATTCATTCTCCACGTCAGCAATGATATTTCTCAAATCAGTTCTGTAGTTAAGTTTGTAACTTAGCACTTCCGTTTCAAATGCCATCTCTTTTTCTACATCATCTTTTACTTGTTTATAAGTAAACTTAAAAGATGTTTCCCCTACCTGATTTTTGAAATTTAGTGTTCCATATAGTTCATTTCCATCGCTTAAAATTCTTCCTTTATTGCTTGTATCTGTTATCCTATGATCGGCAATATACATAGTTATGTCTTTGACATTCCCATGTTTGCATTTTACAAGAAGAGGATAGTCCGTATTCTCAAAGAACACAGCTTGATGCTTCAATGATATCGATTCAGAAGCTTCTCCATCAAACGAAAATCTTATATCACCTTTCCCGACAAACCTACTTTGTATTGCATCGTCGTCTTCTTCTTTATCATCAAGAAGATTCTTTATAGTTTCTGATATACGTTTAACATGATTGGAGCATGAAAACTTGACTATGATATCCTCATTTTCAACAATAAAGTTATATTTGCTGTCCGCCATACTATTATTAAATTAATTCCAGTACGACACAAATCTTTCTCTATGAAGCTGGGCTATCATATTTTCTAGTTTCTCAAGAGACTTTAGTTTCTTTTTATCATCAGACTCTTTGTCGTCGCCTTCATCTGGATTTGCCAAATCAGTTACTGTCACTGTCTCTTCCAATGATTTTGGTTTCGGAAGAAGGAAATCCTCAATGATTTTATGCATGCACGTAAGCAGAGTAATAGTTTCTTTGTCTAGAGATTCTGCTCGCTTGTCTTTCACATCAGATGCAGAATAGTCAAGCAATGAGAGCCTCTTATCATTGTCTTCCACTTTCATTTTGGAACTATCACCTTCAAGTCTGCTCAATATTTTCATTAAAGTGAATTGGTCGAGAGCCGCCTCCACATCACAGAATCCAAAATCTTTTGCCGCAGCCACATATATCAAAGCTTCATTTGCTGCTCGGTATCCTAGTTTGAAAGGAGTCCCTTCAAGCAATGTATTTATCTTTTTAAGATAACCAATTACAGTTTCCGCATCTTTTCCCAATGATACGACTACATCTTTTGCCTCGATATGTCTGTTGACTAACAAATCGTTTATATTTTTGAATTTAGACAACATCGACTTTAGTTCTTCATCTGTCGAATCAGCCAGAAAATTGTCATAATTCACATCATTCATCTCTATCGACATAGCACGATCTAGGACTTTGCGAGAAAACGAATACGTAGTCTCATCCATATTGACTGTGCCGACAACCAAGAGATTATTTGGTAATGAAAGACCTTTCTCCTTAAATTGATTTGAGAGTTCCTCACTCAAAGATAATCCTAACGATTCATTTAGCGAACGAATCATTTCATCACCCATTTCCTTACCAAACGAATTGAATGGTTTAATAATAGGATCTGTGGCATATTTACCATCTTCAAAAGCACGGCTTTCAATAGCACTCAAAAATTCAGCAAAATACTCTTCTACAGGAGCCAAATTCATTTCGTCGAGACACAAAAAGAAAGGAACATCTGGATTCATCCAAGCCTTAACTATAAATTCGACAAAAGGAGTAAACACATAATGCGGCGTTGGAATATTTGAAAGATAACCAACGACATCCATTGAATTATGCCAATTAGGTTTAACCTGGACCAATTCAAAATTTGCAGGTCTATGAAGGCTCCATCTATCTTTGTCGAAATCAGCACCATCATACTCTTGCAATTCCTTAGTAACTGTCGCTTGTGCAAGTTTTCTTACAATACGGCTCTTTCCTGTACCTGAAATACCTGCAAGAAGAAGGAAGGGTTTGGTGCGGAGAGCGGGGAGAAGAGAAAAGTGATTAAATTCGGCAGACGACTTTGTTAAGGTCTTTACTATAGTGTTAAAATCATTAGTCGAATTTAGATACGGTCTCGAATCAAATATTTTTATGAAATTTTCAAAAGTAGTTGTATAAGGGGCTTGCTCTGATCCTATGTAAATAAATGAAGCTTGATTTACATCTGCCTTATAATTCGAACGAGAGCACTTTAAAAAACGAGCTCCATTCAACTTCTCATTTGCGTAATCATATATACTTCTTAAATCTCTTCTCGCACCTTCTGTATCAAGATTTGTTTCTATTGAGATTACATATTCTTTAGGATTGAAATTATCCAATCCACGTGCCATATCATCCTCTTTCGTGAAAATCGAGAACAAATAATATCGCAACATATGCTTCTTTGCGAAATAGAAAGGTTTTTTATATTCATCTAAAAAGACTCTAAGTTGAGGTTTAGGACGATCGGTTCCTGTTATACTAATATTCGTGTATGAAATTAAAACAATCTCTTCATTATCAATTTTGTACAATTCGCTCAGATTTTTGTCAAACTCGATATTTTCATCACAAAAATTAGAATAATCAACTCTTTCCCATTTAGGAAAATTCTTTTGTATATACTCTTTTATACGGGTTTTTGAATCAATCTTCTTATCTGCCATAGTTTGTTATTATCAAATGAGTACTTCCTGCTTTAAATCTATTTCTAATGTTCACAGAGTATTGTTTACCATAATCGCCCACTATCATTCCATTATACAACTCCTCAATTAACGGAGTTTTTCCTATAACCATTAATGCCTTACACTCGAGATTTCTGAAATCTTGAGCCAACTGTCGATGACTATATTCATTAAAACCATTACGATATTCTTCATTACCATAGTCAGAAAAAACGCAATCATAAGGAGGGTCCAAAAACATGAAATCATTCTGTTGGCTCATATTAAAAATTTCAGAATAATCCCTATTATACAATTCTGACCTTTGAAGTAAAGCAGAATGCTGCTCAGTAATCAGTTTTGTATTGATGTTCTTATATCTTCCGAATGGAACATTAAATTCTCCTTTTGAATTGTACCGTATCATGCCAGAATATGATGTTTTATTTATGAAATAGTATAAGAGAGCATCAGAATACTTTTTGGGAATAATATTGTTGTACATATCTCGAAGATTATAGTACAAAACCTCATTACGATCTTCCACTCTTTCTTTGGGACTTAATGCTTTTAAAGCATCAAAGTCAATCCTATTTTTTTCATATATAGACTCAACAATATCTAATTCTTGACGCAATGAAAGATAATTGTCTCGAACCCCTCTATAAAACGTCATCAGTGGTTCATTTATATCATTGATTATTGCTCGTTCAGGTTCTAAATGAAAATAAACAGCCCCACCTCCAAGGAATGGTTCTATATATCTTCCATTAAACATTGGTATATATTCCATTATTTGAGGAATCTCCCTAGACTTTCCTCCTCGGTATTTTATCATAGGTTTCATATTGTCCTCGATAATGGATAAGAAACAGTCATCAGAGCCAAACACCCCTAACTCGGACGATTTTAAAACAAAAAAAGCGTGGGTATCTGCACCAAACTCGTCCGAATTCGAGGTCCTGAGAAAACCCTATACAATAGACGAGCAGATACAAGATACCCACGCTGAGATATATGGTACACCCATAGAGTGTGTCGTGAGGGCACAAAATACCCTCGGACACACTACGGACCAGTACATACAACTCATCCGTGGCATCCTCTCTGCAGTGTCCTCGATTGTATATTCAAAATTTCTCAGGTTCCGAATTACCAAGAACAAAGCGTTGATGACGCCTTTTATTTATGTCGTTGCTCCAACAGTTTTACGCCTTGGAAGCAGCGGGCGGATTGCAAAGATAATAAAAAATTCATAATTCGTAATGCATAATGCATAATTGTGGGTGCTTGCCAGCGATGGGGTCAATCACTTTGCTAGCCACATTTAAAACAACAAAAGACGGGGCATGCCCCGTCTCTACGTGTATGATTAGAAAATCACTAAAGTTTCTCAATTTCCTCAATCGGTAATCCCGTCGCTATAGAAATAGTATTAGAATCAACTCCTTGCATTTTTAAGTTTCTTGCAATTTTTATTCTCTCTTCTTCTTTACCTCTTTCATACCCATGTTCCTCCATGTCCATCTCATCCTCAAGACGTTTCATACTAGCTTCGTAATAGTCAATCTCTTTATCCGTAAGAGCTGCGATGTTGGCCTTCTCTAACAATCGAAGCAAACCTTCGTCTGCTCTTTTATATACCGAT
>JAZUGF010000103.1:0-6206 GCA_045641065.1 Paludibacteraceae bacterium
TTGGAGAGTGGGGTTAGAGCCCAAATAATCAGAAACGGGCCCTTAACAATCCTCATTTTGGACAACTGCTATATAATCTTCTAAATTAAAGGATATATAGAATGCACGAACTTCGTCCCGGAACCAAACTTAGATTTGAAAAATATAAGATTATCAAATGTCTAAGTCAAAACGATTTTGAAATTTCTTATCTCGCTACCGAGAGTAGATTTTTTAAGGATCGTGAGGTTGTTGTGACTGAATTCTTTATGAAAGGCATTTGTGAACGAGATGGCAGAAGAGTTACCATGGGAGATCAGGATGTTAATTCTGAAACAATACACATGCGTGACAAATTCATAAACGATGCAAAAAAAGCGATAGATATAATCGATTGCTTTTATGAAAACGACACGGCGTATAGTGTAAAATTATATAAGAAAAATGAAGCATTTGATTACTCAAGACTATTCGCTGGATTGCAGAAAGACTATGCAGTGCTCGTTGTTGCAATAGTTGTTATCGCTTCTCTATACTTCTTTATTAGCTATATATTCACAAAAGAAAATGATTCTCATAATGATGCAGAGGTGGAATTGGCATGTGCTGAGGAGATTGAACCAGAAATAGCATGTGCTGAAGAGGTTGAAGAAGCAATAGCATGTGCTGAAGAGGTTGAAGAAGCAATAGCTGTGACAGAGGCTACCGTTGAGATTGAGAATCCTGAATTACGTGAATTATTGACGGAATTGATGAAAATCAAGGTTAAGGCAGATAAGGCACCCATAGATGAATTACCTATGATTATAGCTCAAATTGTAAAATTTAAGGAGAAATATGGTAAATCCAAACAGCATATGACAGCAGAAGAGCAGAATTATATAGAAACGTTGTTAAATCAGATTATCGAAGTCCTTAAATCAAAATAATGATCTTAAAAATCTGGTGTAAACAAATAACTAAATCCAATATTTAATAATTACGAATATGCAAGCATTACAACAAGATACACTACTTCAGGGAGGTAAGTATAGAATAGAGAAGATTCTAAACGAGACTGATTTTGAAATCACATATCTTTCTGACAAATTTGGTTCAGACACCAACGTCGCCATTACAGAGTTCTTTATGAAGGATCTTTGTGTGCGTGAAGAGAATAACAGTGTGTCTTACAGTTCGGAAGATACTATTTCAATGCGAGATAAGTTTAAGAAAGATGCAGAGTCTCAAGATTCAAAGTATGTCATAGATGTATTTGAAGAAAACAATACTGTTTACTATGTTAGAGAGTACAAAGAAGAAAGTGTTGTTGTAAGCGAGGATTCTAATACAAAAGAAAAGATAGGTGATAAGATCAAGACTTCTTTACTAAGTAAACTTAAATGGCCGCTTATTGCCATTGCCGCATTAGGTGCAGTATGGGCTTTCTTTATGCCGTCAGAACCACCAGTAAAGCCAGAAACTACTACTGGAAAATCAGAAAAGAAAGTTGAAGCGAAACCAGTTGAACCGAAGAAAGAAGAGCCAGCAAAGGTAGAGAAGGAGAGTGCTGCGTTTGCTCCAATAATGGATAAGATGGCTAAAGTCAAGAAAGACGCGTTGGCTATGCCTGGGGTGAGTCAGCATAAAGTATTGACTGAACTTTCTGATGCTAAGAATGAATTTGAGAAAGTCAAGTCGAAATTGACAGCTGATGAGCAGGAGAGATTCCATAAAGCAGTTGAGGAAGTTATTGAAATTATCAAGAAACGTTCGTAATAGAATTCGAAATACAGGTAGAGACGGGGCATGTCCCCGTCTTTTTGTTTATAAAATCCCTATAAACGATTCTATGTTCTCCACCGACAGGGTGTGGATTTTAAGCCTTGCGTCGAAAATAGACGTGTTTTTGTGGCAAAAAATTGCGTATGTCCGTTTTTTGTGCTATTTTTACAATGATTTTCTAGCATTAAATGTGTCGGAGATTAAATGACGTGGTTCTTATTTATGACGCTCGCCCTTGCGGGCTCGCGTTGGTGGTGGGGCAAGGACGTTCCGTCCTTTGCAATCCTCGTTTAGGAAATAGCAAGAAATAATAAAAAATATAACAAAGAATTATGGCAGACGGTAGAATAATCCCAGTCAATATTGACGACGAAATGCGTACGTCGTATATTGACTATGCTATGTCCGTTATTGTGGCTCGTGCTTTGCCAGACGTGCGTGACGGTTTCAAACCAGTTCACCGCCGTGTGATGTACGGTATGAACGAGCTAAACATTACACATGACAAACCAACAAAGAAGTGTGCACGTATCGTCGGTGAGGTAATGGGTAAGTACCACCCTCATGGTGATAGCTCTGTGTATGGAGCCCTTGTAAGAATGGCTCAGGAGTGGAACATGCGTTACACTCTTGTAGACAAGCAGGGTAACTTTGGTAGTGTCGACGGTGATGGTCCAGCTGCAATGCGTTACACTGAGGCACGTTTGGACAAGATCTCTGACACTATGCTTGAGGATATCGAGAAGGATACTGTTGATTTTGTTGACAATTTCGACGGTGAGTATCAGGAACCAACTGTTCTTCCTACGCGTATTCCTAACTTGATCATCAACGGTGCTTCTGGTATCGCCGTAGGTATGGCAACTAATATGCCTACTCACAACTTGAGCGACACTCTTGATGCAGTGGTTGCTTACGTTGAGAATCCAGACATCGACGCTGAGGAATTGATTAAGATTATTAAGGCTCCTGATTTCCCTACAGGTGGTATCATCTGTGGTTATGATGGTGTCAAGGATGCATATTTGACTGGTCGTGGACGTATCGTCATCAAGTCTCGTACTGAGATTGAGAATGAGGATAACCGTGAGAAGATCGTTGTTACTGAGATTCCTTACCAGGTTAACAAGCGTGAGCTAATTGAGCAGATTGCTGATTTGGTAAAAGATGGTAAGGTAGAGGGTATCTCTAACATCAACGATGAGTCGGATGGTGAGGTTGGTACACGTATCGTTATCGACATCAAGAGAGATGCAAACTCAAATGTGGTGCTAAACAAGTTGATGAAGATGAGCCAGCTTCAGAGCTCATTCAGCGTAAACAGCATCGCGTTGGTTAACGGCCGCCCACGTCTACTTACATTGAAAGATCAGATTTCTGAGTTCGCTAAGTTCAGAATGGAGGTTGTTACACGTCGTACAATGTTCGAACTTAAGGAGGCTCAGAAGAGAGCTCACATCTTGAAGGGTCGTATTATTGCCGTCGACAATATTGATCAGGTCATTTCGATTATCCGAAGCAGTGAGACAGCAGCTATCGCAATCCAGAGATTGCAGGTAGAGCTTCCAGAACCACTTGATGAAATCCAGGCTAAGGATATCGTCGAGATGCGTTTGAGAGCGTTGACAGGATTGGAAATTGACAAGTTAAAGGCTGAGTTTGATGAGGTTATGGCTTTGATCGCACACTTGGAGGCTGTGTTGGCAAGTGAGGAGATGCGTCGTGATATCATCAAGGCAGAGCTTCTTGAGATAAAGGAGAAGTTTGGCGACGAGAGACGTACAGAAATCGACTACGCTGGAGCTTCATTCAATCCTGAAGATTTCTATGCTGACGACGAGATGGTCATCACAATCTCACATCTTGGATATGTTAAGTCTACTCCGCTTGCTGAGTACAAGACACAGGGTAGGGGTGGTGTTGGTTCGAAGGCCAGCAACTCAAGAGATGAGGATTTCATCGAATATATCTATCAGGCT
The DNA here is from genome assembly GCA_045641065.1 of Paludibacteraceae bacterium. GTDB lineage: Bacteria > Bacteroidota > Bacteroidia > Bacteroidales > Paludibacteraceae > UBA1723. The sequence continues at coordinate 3,723 of JAZUGF010000103.1, forward strand.
TCAATGCACGACACATTGCTATTGTTCTCTCAGAAAGGACGTTGCTACTGGCTTCGTGTATACGAAATTCAGCCTGGTGCAAAGAACTCGAAGGGTAGAGCATTGCAGAACCTTATCCAGCTTGATTCAGACGATAGAATCAACGCATTCGTTAAGGTACGCGGCTTGAACGACAAGGAATATGTAAACTCTCACTACTTGATCTTCTGTACAAAGCAGGGTGTAGTAAAGAGAACATTGCTTGAGCAGTACTCACGTCCACGTACAAATGGTGTCAATGCAATCACAATCCGTGAAGACGACGAGGTAATCAACGTATCGTTGACAGACGGTAAGAGCGACGTTATCATCGCAAGCCGCAATGGACGCGCTGTCCGCTTCAGAGAGGATTCAGGCGACCTTCGTCCACTTGGTAGAACAGCTACTGGTGTACGCGGTATGACACTTGACGAGGAGGATCCAACAGATAAGGTAGTTGGTATGGTATGTGTAGAGAAGAACTCACCAGAGACATTGCTTGTAGTTTCAGAGAACGGATTCGGTAAGCGTTCATACCTTGACGACCGTGACGAGAATGGCAATATCATCATGGATGAGGACGGTAATCCAGCAACTCTTTACCGTATCACTAAGCGTGGTGCTAAGGGAGTCCGTACATTGAATGTGACTGAGAAGACTGGTAAACTTGTTGCAATCCAGGCTGTTACTGACGATAACGACTTGATGATCATCAACACATCTGGTATCGCAATCAGATTGAAGATCTCAGAGACGCGTGTTCTTGGTCGTGCAGCTCAGGGTGTCCGCCTAATCAACTTGACTAAGAAGAACGACATGATCGCTTCAGTATGTAAGGTCACAGCTGAAGAGGAGGAAGAAAACGTTGATGCTGATGCTAACGTTGACGTTAACGCTAACGTTAACGAAAACGCTAACGTTAACGAAAATAACACTTCAGAAACTCCAACAGAAGAATAAAAATGTAGAGACGGGACATGCTCCCGTCTTCACATTTTATTGCCAAACAATATAAAAAATTTGAATAAGTCGCAAAATAGAGATATTTTTGCAACGTTGAAAAGAATTAAATTTAATAAACATGAAAAAATATTCAGTTGCTGCAGCGATGATCGCTCTTTCAATGGGAGCATTCGCACAGAAGGCAAACATCAAGGCTACAGAGAATGCATTGTATGAGCCAATGGATTTGCAGGAGGCATTAAAGAACATTGAGCCTGCAATGACAAACCCAGAGACTTCAAATCAGGCAAAGACATTCAACTTGGCTGGTAAGACTTATTTCTTGGTTTACGAGGATATCGCAAGAGCTGGTAAGAAAGATCCTGCAATCAAGGATTTTTTGATGAAATCAACTGATGCTTATTTTACTGCATGGAAGTTGGATCAGGCTCCAAACGAGAAGGGTAAGGTTAAGCCTGCATACGCAAAGGAGATCAAGAACAAGCTTACTAAACTTCAGGAGTATTTGATCGGTGAGGGTAACAACTGTTACACTGCTCAGGATTACAAGGGTGCTGTTGCATTGTGGACTAAGTATATGGAGATTCCTAACTCACCAGCAATGGAGGGTACACCAAAGGATTCTATCTACAACGACATCTATTTCTTCGCTATCAACGCAGCAATGCTTGATGAGGATATGAAGACAAAAGAGGCCATCACAATGATGGAGGATTTCAAGAATGTCAACCACAAGGATGCTTCTAAGATGTACGATTGGTTGTATCAGTCATATATCAACGCTGGTGATACAGTTAAGGCTGTCAACACATTGAAGGAGGGTATTGCTAAGGATCCAAACAACAAGTATTTGTTTGGTAATCTTATCAACTACTACATCTCTTCTAAGAAGGTAGATGAGGCTGTTAAGTATCTTGATGAGGCTATCGCTAAGAATCCAAAGGAGATCCAGTATCAGATCGTTAAGGGTAATGCTTTGATGCAGGCTAAGGAGTACGATAAGTCAATTGACGCATTCAAGGCCGCTCTTGCTATTGACGGTAACAACTTTGAGGCTCACTCAGGTATCGGTACTGTATATGTAGCTAAGGGTCAGGAGCTTTACAATGAGGCTGGTAAGATTCCAGTAAAGCAGAAGGCTAAGTACGATGCAGCTGTTAAGGTTGCAAAGGCTGAGTTCCAGAAGGCTGTAGAGCCACTTGAGAAGGCTCACACTATTGACGCAAAGAACTACAGCAACTTGCAGATGCTTCGTAGCGTTTATATGCAGCTTAACCAGGGTGCTAAGGCTGATGCAATCCAGAAGGAGATCAGCAACCTATAATAGTTTAGAGCTAATAGCTTAGAGCTTATAGTTAAGAGTTAAGAGGGTGTATCAAAACTAAGAAAGTTGCGATATACTCTCTTTTTAACTCTTTGAGACTTGAATGGATATTTGAAAATCGAAAAAATCAAAAATTGACTTAAATATTCGATTCTCACGAGTTGAAAATTTCATAAAAT